>NZ_JBHSRW010000008.1:0-26897 GCF_042659205.1 Leucobacter soli | reverse complement strand
GGCCGCGCTCGCCTCGCCGACCAGCACGACGGCCCCGTCGTCGACCGGGGCGCCTCCGCGCAGACGCAGCATCTCCCGGGCCCCCGCCTGCGCGAGGACGAAGCCGGCGCGCAGCTGCTCGTTCTGGAACGCGTCCCAACCCTCGGAGGACTCGATGACCGCCGGTCTCGTGCGCTCGAGATGCCCGATGTGCACGACCGCGATCGGCGCACGACCCCACTGCGAGGTGAGGTTCGAGAGGAGCGCCTCGATCGCGACCGAGTCCGCGAGGTCCGCGACATGCATCTGCACACCGACCTCGCAGAGTCGCGTCGAGTGCTCCGTTCCGATGAACGCGACCCGCCATCCGCGCGAGACGGCGAGCCGCAGCAGGGCCTCGGCGACATCGTCCAGATGGCCGGCGACGACGAGTCCCGGCTCGGCCTCACCGGTCATGAGAAGGAGATCCCGCCGTTCACCGAGAGCTTGTGGCCGCTGATGTACCGGCTCTCGGTCCCGATCAGCCAGGCGACGGCGTCGGCGATGTCGTCCGGCGTGCCGTGACGCCCGACCGGCACCTCCGCGCGCAGCTCGGCGAGGCGCTGCTCGGTCGTGATCCCGCGCTGCTGCGCCTGGACCTCGACCTCCGCCTCGTGCATCCGGGTCAGGATGTACCCGGGGGCGACCGTGTTGCAGGTGATGCCGCGCGGGCCGAGCTCGAGGGCGAGGACGCGGCTCAGCACCTCGACGGCGCCCTTGCTCATGCAGTAGTCGCCGCCGCGGGCGACGGGCTCGTCGGAGAAGACGGAACCGAGGTTGACGACGCTCCCCCGTCCGGACTCCTCCAGGAGCGGCACCGCGGCCTGTGTGAGCGCGACCACGGCGACGACGTTGATATCGAGCGTCCGCCGGAGCGTCGCCAGGTCCATCTCGGCGATCTCGGCGGACTGCCCGCCGCTCGCGGCGTTGTTGACCAGGGCGTCGAGCCGGCCGAATCGCTTGCGCACCCCGCCGATGAGCTCGTCCCGGACGCGCTCATCGCTGATGTCGCCGACCACGGCGAAGGCGCGACCGTCAGCGATCTCCGCGGCGAAGGCGTCGGGAAGACCCGTGTCGAGGTCGCAGAGGCCGAGGCGGAACCCGTCCCGGACCAAGCGCCTGGCGATCGCGAGCCCGATGCCCGCCCCCGCCCCGGTAACGATCGCGACCGGTGAACCACCCATCGAGCTCTCCGCCTCTCTGCTGCCTCTGCGCAACGGTCTCAGGCTCCGCCGGCGCCCGTTCCCGGCCATCGGGCCGTCTCCGTCGTACTTCCAGTGAGGCTACTCTGCCTCCGGGTCGCGCCGCGCGGCATCAGTCAAATGACCGATGGCATCCCCGCGATCGACCGGGTCGCGTACGTCGAATAACGCATGCCGAGCGCTCCCGTGTTCCGCAGAATGGGCCTGCAGAGACCAGAACGGCGCTCCCGCATCGGCGGAACGGCGCCACGGAAGTTACGGAGTCGACGATGACAGCCCAACGTTGGACCATCAGCATCGATGCCGGTGGCACGTTCACCGACGCCATCGCCCGTGGATCGAACGGCGAGATCCACGAGGCGAAAGTCGCCTCCACGCCCGAAGACCCGTCACGCGGACTCAGCAACGCGGTGGCGGCGCTCGAGGGGCTCGGAGTCGAGCTGACCGATGTATCCCTGGTGTGCCACGGCACGACCGTCGCCACGAACGCCACGCTGACCGGCAACCTCGGCCGCGCCGCCCTGGTGACGACCCGCGGCTTCCGCGATGTGCTCGGCTACCGCCAATCGAACCGGCCCGACGTCTACAGCCTCACGCCCGAGCGCCCGAGCGAGCTCGTCCCGCGCGGTCTCCGGTACGAGGTCACCGAGCGGATCGACTCGTCCGGCGAGGTCGTCAGCGGCCTCGACGAGGCCGAGCTCTCCGAGATCATCGAACGGCTGCGGCGGGACGATCCGGAGTCGATCGCCGTCTCCTTCCTCTTCAGCTACCTCAACGACGATCACGAGCGCCGTGCGGGCGAGGCCATACGCGCCGCATTCCCGGATCGACCGGTGACGCTCTCCTCCGAGATCGCGCGCGAGTTCCGCGAGTACCCGCGCACCGCGACCACCGCGATCAACGCCGCGCTCCGGCCGCTGGTCGAGAACTACCTCAACCGCGCGAGCGAGGCCCTCGCCGCGCGGGGCGTGCAGGCGCCCCTCCTCGTGATGCAGTCCAACGGCGGCAGCGTGCCGGCGGAGCGCGCCGGCGCCGAGGCGCACAAGCTCGTGCTCTCCGGGCCCGCCGGCGGTGTCGCCGGCCTCGCGGCGCTCGCGGAGACCCTCGACGAGCCGAACCTCATCAGCCTCGACATGGGCGGCACCTCGACCGATGTCTGCCTGCTGCGCGATGCCACGATCCCCTTCACGACGGTGCAGGAGGTGCAGGATCACACCCTGCTCGCCCCGACCGTTGACATCCATACGATCGGTGCGGGCGGGGGCAGCATCGCCTGGATCGATCAGGCCGGCAGCCTCAAGGTGGGCCCGGCCTCGGCCAAGGCGGTGCCCGGCCCGGCCTGCTACGGTCGCGGCGGCGTGGAGCCGACGATCACCGACGCGCACGCGGTGCTCGGCACTCTCGGCGCAGGCGAGCTCGCCGGCGGACTGCGCATCGATCGCGATCTCGCGGTCGCCGCGGTCGAGCGGATCGCGACGCCGCTCGGCATGACGGCCGAGGAGGGCGCCGAGGCGATCCTGGCCATCGGTCTCGCGCACATGATCCGCGCCGTACGCAAGGTCAGCGTGGAGCGCGGTCTCGATCCGCGGGAGTTCTCGCTCGTGCCCTTCGGCGGCGCCGGCCCGCTCCACGCCGGGCTGATGCTCCGCCACATGACGTTGAAGAACGTGATCCTGCCGCTGCGCCCGGGCCTCTTCGCGGCCGACGGCCTGCTCGTCGCCGGACTGCGCATCGACCGGTCGCAGACCCTCCTCAAGCCGGCCGATGCGGAGTCGTACCGCGAGACCGCGGCCTGGTACTCCGAGGCGGTCGCCGAGTCGATCAGGCAGTTCGCGAGCGACGGCATCGAGGAGGATCAGGTCGCCCTGCTCGCCCAGGTCGACTGCCGCTACCGGGGCCAGGGCTTCGAACTGGGCATCGCGCTCGACGGCTGGGACGAGGCGTCGCTCGCCGCGATCCCGGAGCTCTTCCACGCCGCCCACCTCGAGCGCTACGGGCACAGCAATCATGACGAACCGGTCGAGATCGTCACCGTGCGTCTCGCGGCGACGGGCGAGATCTCCCGCAGTCGCGACCGCGTGGCGCCCGTCGACGCCGCCGCCCTGCCGGAGGAGGCCGTCGTCACCCGCCGGGAGATCCTGCTCCCCGGCTACGGCGCGGTAGAGGTCCCGGTGATCGAGCGGTCCGCGCTGCCGGCCGGCACCGCCTTCGAGGGTCCGGCCGTGATCCAGCAGATGGACGCGACCTCCGTCATCCTCCCGGAGCAGCACGTGAGCGTCACGAGCACGCTCGACATCGTCGTCACGGACTCGCGGATCGGCGCCGATTCGCACGAGAGCAAGGAGCAGTAGCCATGACCACCGAGCTTCAGATCGACGCCGTGACCTTTGAGGTCGCCTCCGCGGCGCTGCAGTCCGCCGCCGAGGAGATGGGGAGCGTGCTCAAGCGTTCGAGCTACAGCCCCATCATCCGGGACATGGACGACTTCTCGTGCGCCGTCTTCACCGCGACCGGAGATCTGGTCGCCCAGGCGGACTACATCCCGGCGCAGCTCGGAGCGATGTCGCTCGTCGTGAAATCCGTGCTGAAGCGGTGGGACGGCCGCATCCGGGAGCACGACGCCTACATCTGCAACCACCCCTACCAGGGGGCCATGCATCTGCCGGACGTGAACATCGTGATCCCGATCTTCTTCGACGGCGAGCTCGTCGCCTGGGCCGGCACGGCAGCGCATCACATCGATGTCGGCGGCGTCAACCCCGGCAGCGAGGGCCCCGAGCTGACCGAGCTCTACGGCGAGGGCGTTGTGATCCCGCCGTTGCGGCTCTCGGTCGCCGGCGCCGAGAACGAGGAGCTCGTCGATCTGCTGACCGAGAACTTCCGCGACCCGCTGAGCACGCTCAGCGACTTCCGCGCCCAGCGCGCCTCCTGCCGTCTCGGCGAGGAGCGCGTCCACGAGCTCATGCGGCTCTACGGCAAGGACACGATGCTCGCGGTCATGTCCCGCATGCTCGACGTGGTCGAGGCCGCGGTCACCCGCCTGCTCGAGCAGCTGCCCGACGGCGTCGGCGAGGCGGAGGGCGCTCTCGACGACGACGGCCGCGCCGGCCCCCCGACCCGCATCCACGCGCGCATCGAGAAGCGCGGCGGCCGCCTGAGCATCGATCTCTCGGGGTCGGATCGCCAGACCGCCGGGGCGATGAACATCCCGTGGGCGAGCGCCCGCGCGGGCCTCGTCTACGCCGTGCGCTGCGTCGTCGCTCCGGGTCTCGGCTCGAACGACGGCCTCCTGCGCGCCCTCGACGTCACCGCTCCCGAGGGCACCGTCGTCAATCCGACGCCCCCGGCCGCGGTCTCGATCCGGCACAACTCGTGCCAGCGCCTGGCCGACACCCTGATCCGGGCGATGTACGAGATCTGGCCGGATCGCGCCGTGGCCTCGAGCTCGGTGAGCTTCTTCTGCTTCAACGTCGGCTCCACGAGCCCCGCGACCGGACAGCAGGCCGTGATGGCAGACGTGGTCGGTGGCGGTACCGGGGCGACCGCGCACGGCGACGGGCTCGACGGCGTCGACACCTACATGTCGAACGTGGGCGTGATGCCGACCGAGGTCGTCGAGACCAACTACAACATCCGCATCCGCAAGACCGAGTTCCGGCCCGGCTCGCAGGGGCGCGGACGCTACAACGGCGGCCTCGGGCTGGTGCGCGAGTACGAGATCCTCGAGCACCCGCAGCACGCGACCTTCTACGCCGAGCAGACCGACTCCCGCTTCGCTCCGGAGGGCGCGGCGAGCGGCGGTACGGCCCTGCCGACGACCATCACCGTGCTCGGCCCCGACGGCTCCGTGCTCGACACGCCGCGCAAGACGTCGCGCATCCTCCAGCCCGGCACCGTGGTGCGGGTCGAGAGCGCCGGCGGTGGCGGCTTCGGCGACCCTGCGGACCGCCCGCAGGAGCTGCGAGACCTGGACGAAGTGGAGGGACGGCTGTGACGACCTGGCCTGACGGAAAGAGCTACGCCGCGACGGTGAGCTTCGACTTCGACGCCGAGGAGGTGTGGCTCGGCGAGAACCCGGCGAACGCCTCGGCCCCCGGGGTGCTCTCGCAGGGCGCTTACGGCCCGAAGGTTGGCGTGCCGCTGATCCTCGATCTGCTCGAGCGGCGCGGCGTCCGGGCGACGTTCTACGTGTGCGGCAAGGACGCGCTGCGTCATCCGCAGGCGGTGCGGGACATCATCGCCGCCCGGCACGAGGTCGCGCATCACGGGCATTCGCACACTTCGCCCACGACGCTCAGCCCGGAAGAAGAGCGCGAGGAGCTCTACGCGGGGCTGGAGGCCCTCCGCGACCTCGGCGCCGAGGTCGTCGGCTACCGTTCACCCTCGTGGGATTTCAGCTCGTCGACGCTCGACCTGCTCGTGGAGGCCGGCTTCGCCTACAGCTCGAACCTGCTCGACCACATCCTCCCCTACCGGCACACGACGCACGACCTCATCGAGGTACCGGTCTCGTGGATCCTCGACGACGCCCCGCACTTCTGGTTCGCGAACGACACCTGGGAGAAGACGATCCGTTCGCCGCGCGAAGTGCTCGACGTCTGGCTGCCCGAGATCGACGGCATCGCCCGCCTCGGGGGCCACGTGATGATCACGACGCACCCGATGCTCTCGGGGCGCCCCTCCCGGCTCGCCATGCTCGAGACCGTCATCGCGCACCTGCAGGAGACCGGCGCCTGGATCGCGCCGACCCACGAGATCGCCGCACACGCCCGGGCGCACGGACCACTCGAGCTGAGGATCGGCGCATGAGCGGCGCGGGCTTCCCCCGGATCCGGGTGAGCGGCGACGCGGGCGAGCGGTCGCGTCGCTACGGGGAACTCGCGCGTCAGCAGATCCTGATCACCCGCCGCGGCTATGAGCGCGCTTTCGCAGCGAAGGGCGTCGACTGGGCGCGGGCGACCGCCCAGGCGCGCGCCTACATGCCGGCCATCGAGCGGCACCTGCCCGGGCTGCTCGACGAGATCCGCGGCATCGCCGAGGGCAGCGGGCTCGCGTTCGAGGAGATCCTGACGATCAACTGCCGCAGCGAGATCCTGCACGCGGCGACCGTGGCGAAGGCCGGCCGGATCATCGGCGAGTGCACGTCGTTCGCCCTGGAGCCCGACCGCACCGCGTCGGGCGAGACTGTGCTCGGCCAGAACTGGGACTGGCTCGAGTTCTTGAGCGACGCCACGATCCTGCTCGAGGTCGAGCGGGAGGACGGCCCGAACTACGCGACCCTGGTCGAGGCCGGTCTGCTCGCGAAGATGATCCTCACCGAGAGCGGCCTCGCGATCGGCATCAACACGCTCGCGACCTCGCTCGACGGGACCGCGGACCGCGTGCCCTTCCACTTCGTGATCCGGTCGCTCGCCGACAGCCCGCACATCGCCGGTGCGCTCGAGCGCGTCGCGGGAGTACCCCGTGCGGCGTCCGGCAACTACATCCTCGCGAACGCGGATGGCGCGGTGCTCAACTTCGAGACCTCGCCGGGCGGACCGCGGAACGTGACGCCGCAGATCGCCACGACCGGGGCCGTGGTGCATGCGAATCACTTCGTCGACCCCGTGCCAGGCGGGCACGATCTCGCGCCACTCGCGATGGCCGACAGCTTCGTGCGGTTCGGCCGCATGACCCGGCGCGTCGCTCGGGCCGAGGACCGACTGAGCGATGAGGATCTGCGCGCAGCGCTCGCCGACCACGCCGAGTGGCCGAACTCGGTCTGCTGCCACCCCGACCCTGCGGGTGGGCCCGATGAGCGCTGGACGACGATCGCCTCAGTGGTCATGCACCCCGCGCGCCGCGCGCTGGCCTTCACCGTCGGCCCGCCCTGCGAGAACGCGTGGCACGAGATCGACTACCGGGAGCTGCTCGCGTAGCCAGAGATCCGTGCGCCCGATTCAACGCGCTCGTCGTCGCGATGACCGTGTCGCTGATCACTACACTCGTCAGTACCTGACTGCGGCTCCGCGGGCTGCTGGCACGAGCGCAGATGGGCGCAGCGAGGAGCGAGGTGCGGAGAATAGAGGCACGGAGGATCGAGGCAGAGATGAGCGGTGCACCGGAGCAGGCCGACGGGGAGGAGCGCCCCGAGGTCGATGAGCGCCCGTTCATCGAGGCGTCGTCCCAGGCGCGGCAGCGGTACGGCCGGTTCAACCTCGCGATCGTCGGCGGAACGGGCGTGGGCAAGTCCTCGCTGGTCAACGCCGTGTTCGGCCGCGACCATGCGAAGGTGGGCAAAGGGCTGCCCGTGACGAGCGGGGTGAACTACTACCACGACGATTCTCTCGGCATCTGGGACTTCGAGGGCTTCGAGATCGGATCGAGCCGTTCCCCCGCCGAGACGCTCCGCGCGCATCTGCGGACCGTGTCGGAGCGGCCGGCCGACGAGCAGATAGCGGTCGTCTGGTACTGCGTGGCGGCCCACGCCGACCGGCTCACGCTGCCCGATATCGAGATGATCCGCGAGCTCGATGCCTCCGGCCTGCCGGTGATCCTCGTGCTCACGAAGGTGAACTGGACGAAGCATCCCGTGACCGGCAGGGTCCGGGCGTCGAAGGATGCCGAGGAGTTCCGTGACTGGCTCGAGCACCCGGTCGATGCCGAGGGCGCGCCGATCCACCTGCCGATCCGACGGGTCATCCTCACGTCGGCGCACGGCGCGCACGGCAAGGGCACGCAGGGAAAGGGCACGGGGCACGGGCTCGGTGAGCTCGTGGCGGAGACGCTGGCCCTCTCGCCGGAAGACGAGAAGGAGGCGTTTCGCATCGCGCAGCGGCTCAACCTTCCCTGGAAGCGGGAGATGGCGCGCCGCGTCGTCGCGGCTGCGTCCGCCGCTGCGGCGGCAGCGGCCGCCGTCCCCATCCCCGTCGCCGACGCGGCGACGCTGGCGCCGATCCAGCTGAGCATGATGGCGCGCATCTCCGTCATCTACGACCTCGAACTGCGGACGATGCTGTCGACCTCGGCCCTCGCCCAGCTAGGCGCGCAGATGGCCGGCAGGGCGCTCGCCCACAGCTTCGTCAAGCTCATCCCGATGGCGGGCAGCGCGGTGAACGCGGCTGTCGCCTCCGCGATCACCGCGGCTACGGGCGAGGGCTGGATCCGGCTCTGCGAGCAGGTGCACACCGGCAAGGTCGACCTCGCACGGGTGAGCGACGCCTGGGGCGACTTCAGCCCGACGATCGTCTCGGTCGTCACGAAGCTGGCGACGGGCAAGGCCGCGAAGGGCTGAGCCGCGCCGTCGCTGCGGCGATGCCGGCGGCGCGCGCGTACCGACCAGGCCGGTTCGGTGGGCCCGGCCGGGATCGAACCGACGACATCCACGGTGTAAACGTGGCGCTCTACCAGCTGAGCTACGGGCCCTCGCCCGCAGGGCGGGCCCCCCAAGTCTAGGGGATCCACACGCCGCAGGAACGCGCTCCGGCACCGGTGTCGGTGCCGAGACCGAGGCGCGAGACCCGGATCAGACCGAGGCGAGCGCCTCACGGTACGCGGCGAAGTCGCGCGCCTCGCCCGGCTGGTTCTCGAAGGAGGCGATGACGCGGCGGTCCTCTCCGATCAGCACCGTGGCCCGTGTCGCGATACCTCGCTCCTCGACGAAGGCGCCGTACTCGCGCGCCACGCCCCCGTGAGGCCAGAAGTCGGAGAGGATCGAGAACTCGTAGTCCTCCTGCGTCGCCCAGGCGCGCAGGGCGTGCACCGAGTCGACGGAGATCCCGAGGAGGCGCACGCGGGCGTCGCCGAAGATCGCGATGTTGTCGCGCAACTCGCACAGCTCCCCCGTGCAGATGCCGGAGAATGCGAGCGGGAAGAACACGAGCGCCACCGGCTGCTCGGCCACCAACTCGGACAGCGTCAGTTCCTCGCCGTGCTGATCCGACAGCGTGAAGTCCGGGGCGATCTCGCCTGCCTGAATCACCATGTGCGTGCTCCTCTCGTAGCCTGCTCCCAAGCTTAGACGGCACCCGATCCACGGCGCCAAACCGTGCCGCTCGCATACCGGATTCGTCACCGCCCGGACACCTGCCGGTCACCCGGCGCCTCTACTCTCGAAGCGAGAAGAGGTGCAGTCGTGCGAAGCAGCGTCATCGCGTCGTCGCGGAATCCGGGTTCCCCAGCACTCGGCGACCTCGAGAGCGAGCTCGGCGTCGAGATCGAGAACGAGCCCGACGTCTGCACCGATGCTGCCGCGCTCCCGCAGGTGGAGGGCTTCGAACTGCTCCGGCTCCTGGGGCGCGGAGGCACCGCCCGAGTCTTCGCCGCCCAGGATCTGCGGACCGGCGGAATGCTCGCCGTCAAACTGTTGCACGCTCACCTCGCCGAGTCGCCGGAGGAGCGGTCGGCCTTCCTGCGCGAGGCGGATATCCTCGCGGCGCTCCACCATCCGGGCATCGTGCGCTGGGTCGGGCAGCAGACGAATCCGCGGAACGCGTCGATCGCCCCGAGCGCATCCACCTCCCAGAGCTCATGGATCGCGACCGACCTCGTCCCGGGGCGCTCGCTCGGGGCACTGGTGCGGGATCGGGGCCCGCTCGACCCAGGGGACGCCCTCATGGCGGTCGACGCGGTGCTCGACGCCCTCGAGGCGGTGCACCTGGCCGGCTTCGTGCACCGTGATGTGACCCCGGCGAACGTCATGGCCGACGTCACCCCCGGCACACCGCTCGCTCGCGAGTCGGTCCGGCTGATCGACTTCGGCATCGCGGGCGCCTCGGGCGAGCCGGCGCTCGGCCACGACGTCGGCGTGCTGGGCAACCCGCTCTACCTCTCTCCCGAGCAGGCACGGGGAGAGCCGGTCACGGATCGGGGCGACCTCTACCAGGTGGGCGGTCTGCTCCACTTCCTCCTGACCGGATTGCCGCCGTTCCTCCGCGACTCCCCGCTCGAGACGCGGGATGCCCACGTCGGCGCGGCCCCCACCCAGCCCTCGCTGCTGCGCCCCGGGCTCCCGTCGCAGCTCGACGCCCTCGTGCTGCGCGCCCTCCAGAAGGATCCCGCGCACCGATTCGCCTCCGCGGCCGACATGCGCGCCGCCGTACAGCGCGCCTCGCCCCGCATCCGCCGCGTCTCACCGGTCACCGCTCCGATACCCCGAGCATCGGTCGAGGACGGTATTGTGACCGCGCGGATCCCCCTCTTCCCGGCTCCCGTGGCCGAGGTCCCCCGGACGGCTCACCGCCCCGTCCCACCCCCGCCCGCGGCGACGAGGCCAACAGCGACGAGGTCCGCGGCGGCATCGGTGACGAAGCCCGTGGCGAAAGCTGAAGCCGAGCCTGCAGCGGCGCCTCCACACGCACCGGCGCGCATCCCCGGCCGTCGCCGCGCCCGGCTCGGGGCGTTCCTCACCGCCGCCGCTTCCGTGAGCATCCTCGGCCTGACCGCACTCGGCGTCGCGCAGTCGCTCGAAGCCCCGGATCCCGGATCCGACGCCGCTCCCCCGGTGTCCGCCGCTCCTGCGATCCCGGTCGCCTCGGGAGACCCGGTCGCCGATCAGGCGGGTGGGCCGGATACCGCCCCGGCGGGCCCGCGAGAGCAGGAGCCGGTCGCCGTGCCGGAGCTGATCGGCCTCTCCCTGGCAGAGGCGACGGCGCTGCTCGAGGAGCTGGGATTGCGTCTCGGGGAGGTCGAGAGCGCGCACGGCACGGACCCGCAGGGCACGGTGCTTGCGGGCAGCAGGCGCGCAGGCGCCGCGGTCGAACCCGGCAGCACGGTGTCGCTGACCGTCGCATCAGGACTCAACCTCGTGCCGGACGTCATCGGGATGCGCGGCGATGAGGCGAGGGTGGTGCTCGAGGCCGCCGGGTTCCTCACCGAGAGCACTTCCGAGGACGGCACCATGGGCGGTGACGGCAGCGAGCACGACACCATCGACTGGTCGGGTACCGTGCATGCCTCGACGCCCCGGCCTGGCTCGCCGCTCGCGCTCGGATCCGCCGTCATGCTCACGCTCGAACCGCCGATCGCACCGGGCGGGGACGCGGACCCGGGAACGCCGGGCCAAGAGTGGTCGCGCCCGGTTACCGGCCCGTGACCCGCTACCCGAACCGGCCCTGCACGTAGTCCGCGGTCCGCTGATCCTCCGGGTTGCCGAACAGCTTCGACGTCGGGCCGGCCTCGACGATCACCCCGGGGGTACCCGCTGATGCGAGGAAGAACGCGCAGTGGTCGGAGACGCGTTGCGCCTGCTGCATGTTGTGCGTGACGATCACGATCGTCACCTCGCGCTGCAGCTCTGCCATGGTCTCCTCGATGACCCGCGTCGACGTCGGATCGAGGGCCGAGCACGGCTCATCCATCAGCAGCACCTTCGGCTTCACCGCGAGCGAGCGCGCGATGCACAGGCGCTGCTGCTGCCCGCCGGAGAGGCCGGCGCCGGGCTGGCGCAGGCGATCCTTGACCTCGTTCCAGAGCCCGGCCTTGGTGAGGCACTCCTCGACGAGGTCGTCCTTCACCGACTTCTTCGCCTTGATCCCGGTGAGCGCGAGCCCGGCGAGCACATTCTCCGAGATCGACATGGCGGGAAAGGGATTGGGCTTCTGGAACACCATGCCGATGTGCTTGCGCGCGTCGGTCACGCGGAGCTCGGGGTCGTAGACGTCGATGCCGTCGAACAGCACCTCGCCGGCCAGCGCGGCGGACGGCACGAGTTCGTGCATACGGTTCAGGATTCGCAGGAATGTCGACTTGCCGCATCCCGAGGGCCCGATCAGCGCGGTCACGCGGTTCGGCTGCATGACGAGGTCGATCCGATCGAGCACCTTCCGGTCGCCGAACCAGGCGGATACGCTGCGCGCCTCGAGGGCGGCCGCCGGGCGGTCCACGGAGATCTCGAGTTCACCGGGCCGAATGCTCGCAGCGCCGAGCAGCGGGACCTCCGGCGCCTCCAGGACCGGCGGGAGCAGCTGGGTCAGCCCGTCAGGCGGGGACAGGGGCGGCAGTGCCGCTCCCCCGCCGTTCGGGCTCGCCGGCGGCAGCGTCAGCTCGGCCGTCTCGTTGTCGTCGATCGAGAGTGTCACGAGAGTCTTCCTTTCTCGTCCGGCCGATGCCGGGTCGATGCGGATCGTGCCGCGGATCAGAGTGTGTTGGGGAGCAGGATCATCGCCTGGACCGATGCGGTCGTGGCGAGGAGGAGCAGGATGGGGAACCCGACGAGCCAGGCCTGCCAGCGCCCCCAGTAGTGGACGCCCAGCACGGCCAGCACCGCGGTGGCGAGGACGCCGATCAAGGCGAGCACGAGCCAGGGGACGGCGCTCGGGTCGCCGGCGAGCGTCTGCTCCTCGGCGCTGAGCGTCGCGTTCGCCACCACCTGGTTGGGGGTGACGAACGGCTCGGAGGTGAGGCTGGCGTCCACGCGGACGACGGATCCCGAGAAGTAGGGAATCGGGGCGTGCGTGCTGACCAGGGTCAGGCGGCCGGACCCCGCGGGCATCGCCTCCGGGAGGGGGTCGCCGCCCCGGCGCACGTCGGTCACGGTGTACGTGCTCGTGCCTTGGCCGGTCGTCGCGGTGATGGTGTCGCCGATCTGCAGCGCGAGGAGACCCCCGAACGGAGCGCCGAACGCCGAGGATCGACCCACGATCACGCTCGCGCCGGCTTGGCCGGGGAGGACGGCGTCTCGGCGGAGGCCCGGACCGGATGCGGTCACGTCGGAGGTCGTACCGGCGAAGACCACCTCGTTCTCGAGCCCGAGGCCGGGCACGTTCAGGAGTGCGACCGGGGTGCCGGGCGCGATCGCGAGGTCATCGGGGCCGATCTGGCCCACGGGGGCCGTGCCGTTCGCGAGGTCGTAGCGGAACCCCTCGAACGCGACCTGCTGGTCCCGCAGATGCTTGACCGGAAGTACGAGCACGACCTGCAGGACGAAGACGACGAGGACCATGCCGATGGCGACCAGTACGCTGCCCCAGTAGCGGTAGCGGTCGAGCTCATCCATCGCCGGGATGGCCGCGGTCAATGAGATCCGGGGGGAATACGGGACCCGGAACTCCTCTTCCGGCCGCTTCTTCGGGCTGGGAGGCGCTCCGGGCGTCGGGGATGTCGTCGTCATGTGCTCTCTCGGGAAACGCCCCGGCGCATCCCCTCTCGACGGGGACTGCGCCAGGGCGATTCGCGCCGGCCCGCTGGGAGCCGGCGCGAATCCGGTTATCTGGGGTTACCGCTTCACCTTGAAGCTGGTCTTGCCGGTGGCGGACTTGAAGTTGCCATCGCTCTTGAACGAGACCGTCACCTTGTGGGTGCCGCTCTTCACCTTCTTGATGCTGACCGTCGCCTTGCCGCTGCTGTTGAGCTTCACGTTCTTCTTGATGGTCTTCTTGCCATCCTTGATCGTGACGGTGCCCTTGGCGTTCAGCTTGGAGTTGGTGCTGACGGTGACCTTCACCTTGGCGGTCTTGCCGGCCTTGAGGGTCTTGATCTTCGCGATCTTGACCTTGGCGCTGGCCTTGTTCACCGTGAAGGAGACCGACTTCGACGCCGAACCGGCGACTGCGGACGAGCCGGCGTAGGTCGCAGTGATCCGGTGGGTGCCTGCGGCGAGCTTCGACGAGAGCTTCAGGGAGGCCTTGCCACTCTTCACCGTGGCGCTGCCGAGGGTCTTCGAGCCGTCCTTGAAGGTGACCTTGCCGGTCGCGGTGCCGGCCGAGGCCTTCACCGTCGCGGTGACGGTCGCCGCCGAGCCGTAGGTGCGGTTCGAGATCTTCGACACGGTCGTGGTCGACGACTGTGCGGTGACGACGAGGGACTTGGCCGCGTCCGTCGTCTCCGAGTAGGCGACGCCGCTGAGCGCCGGCACGAAGTTCGCGATCACCGAGAGCGAGGCCGGGGCGGTCGGGGTGTATGCGACGGTCGCGCTGGTCTGACCGGCCGGGATCTCGACCGAGGTCAGCTCCTTGCCCGACTCGATCGCGCCGTCGTAGAAGGTGACGGTGCCGCCCTGGTCCCCGGTCGAGGTGACCGTGGCGCCGAGGGTGACGGCCGCACCAGCGGCGGCGTTCGCAGGGACATCGATCGAGACCGACGAGGGCGAAGCCGCGTAGTCGGTGCGCGAGATGTCGCCGCAGGCGTTGGCGCCCGAGGCGGCGGTCAGCGCGGCGAAGCCGTAGCGCTCGATGGTGTCGGTCGCCTCGCAGACCTCGGAGTCGGTGCCCACGAAGGCGCGGTAGGTCTCAGAGGCCTCATCCTCGGCCTCGAGGCTCGGGATGATGTTGTAGACGAGGCGGGTGAAGGTCGAGTTGAACGCCGCGTTCAGCTTGTACGAGGTGCCGCTGCCGGTCGTGGGCGCGGTGCCGCCGATGAGGTTGATCTTCGCGCCGCTGCGGACGTCGGCGACGCCCTCCGCGCCGTTGGCCTGGGCGACCCACTGCGCGACCGAGTACGGCACGAGTGCGGCCTTCTGCTGGTCGGGCGTGCCCGAGGTGAACGGCGCGCCGCTGTTCTCCTGCACGTCGGCGCCCGAGAAGTCCTTCGCGACGTTGGCGCCGAGGTTCCCGTTGACGTTCGAGGTCACATCGCCCTCGTTCAGGCCGACCTTGCCGATCCAGAAGCTGCGGGTGCCCGAGCCGGCCTGAGGCAGCCAGGTGGTGATCTGCACGTAGCCGGCGCCTGCGGTCGCGCTGAGCTGCCCCGCCTCGTTCACGTACCGGAGGTTGCCCTTGTAGATGTCGGTGAGCTGCGCCTGCGTCAGGTCGCTCGGGATCCAGCTGTTCGCGGAGGTCGCGTACGAGACCGCGTCCGTGGCGAACGGGACGTAGGTGAGCACGCCGCCCTCGACCTGCGCGCCGGGGCCGGAGGAGCTGCGGGCGTACTGGATCTGGCCGGCTGCGACGTCGGTGGTCACCGACCGGGTACCGCCCGTGAAGGTGGCGACGTTCGCGTTGCCGGTCTGGCCGATCGCCACACGCAGCAGGTCGCGGCCGGCGCCGGAGCCGTTGGCGCGCGGGATCGCGACGCCGTCGGCCTTCGTCACGACGGTCGCACTCGCACCGGTCGCGTCGTAGGAGGCCAGCAGGCTGCCGGGGATGTCCGCCGCCAGGCCGTTCATCACGAACTGGGTGGTGTCGGATCCGAGCCCCGCGAGGGCGCCGAAGCTGCCGCTCGCCGGATCCGCGTGCGCCGGGGAGATCGCGGTGCCGGCGATGAGCACCGCGCAACCCAGTCCGACCCCGAACTTCGCGAAGGACTTGACCTTCATGTGTGTTCCTCCAAAAGGTGTGGATATCAGCTGCCGCGGACGCACCTGAACGATCGCAGCGGTCCCCAGACTAGGAAGCCCGGGGGAACGGGAGAGTGGTACCGGGTGAAGCGCGGGCGAACAACCGGCGGTCGGAAGGTGAACGAGTGCGACGCGGCGTTCAGATCTTCGTCGGTCGGCCCTTTGCGCCCTTGCGCATCAGGAGCGATCCGCCGAGCAGCGCCGGCACGCCCAATGCCGCCGAGATGCCGAGGGCGACGCCGCGGGCGCCCGCCGTCTCGTGGTCGGTGACCCCTTCGTGCAGCCCCGGGCCCGACGCCTCCGGCTCGTCCGCGCCCGGTGCATCGGGCGAATCGATCGGCTCGCCGAGCGCGTCGTCGTCGGATCCGGTCTCGGTGTCCGGATCCGCCTCGGGTTCCGCTTCCGGCTCCGGCTCGGAGGCCTTCTCGTCGGGGCATTCCTTCGCCACCGCCTTCGCGTCGCGCAACAGGGCCGAGAGCTTCTTGACCACGGAGATCTGCTCCCCCGACAGCGGGACGTAGCCGACGGGAAGCCGCCCGACCTCGTGTCCGACGATCTGCCCGATACCGCTCAAATGGTCGAGCAGGCTCGCATACCCGTCGCGCGTGCGGGCGTCCGCCGAGCAGAGGGCGATGGCCGCATGCGTGACGGTCGCGAGCGGATAGGCGTCGAGCGTGCGCGCCTGCGGATCGGGGACCTTCGCGACCTTGGAGGTCTCGCTGGCGGTGAACCCGCCGATCGCGGCGGTGATGGACTCGTCCGTCGGCGCCACCGCCTGCCCCGCTCCGTTCACGATCTTCGCCATGTTGAGGCCGTAGCGCTCCGCCGAGCTGCGCGTCGTGACGGCGAGTTCGAAGCGCTTCCCGGGCAGCTGCGCGCCGCCCGAGACGTACTGGGCAGGGGTCCGGGTCGGATCCCAGACGAACTTCGCACCGGCGTCGCCTCGAGCCGCCCGATAGGCGGATTCGGCGAAGTCCTGGGCGTAGGGCCGGAGATCGAGCGTCCCGTAGCCCGGCGCGCCGAGGGCGGCATCGGCGCCGACGACGGTGAGGTCGGCCTTCGGGAAGCTGTTGATCGACGCGTCCGACACGATCGCGAGTCCCTGGTAGACCGGGTTGATCCGCATGCCCCAGTCGTCGGCCCGCCCCTCGAGGAAGCCCGCGGCCTGCGGGTCCGCCTTGATCCAGTCCCACACCTGGGCGATGTCGTCCGAGGATCCGAAGCTGACGATGAGGCCTTCAGGAGTGGCCGAGGTCTGGAACTCGGCGAACTCCGGGTTCAACTCGGTGAACTCCGGATCGCGCACGATCGTGTACGGGTTCTCCGTCAGCGGGCTCGTCGAGCCGCCTCCGGGAACGTCGACGCGGTACGACTGGGTGAGGAGCTTGGCGACGAGCCGAGCGTTGAGGGTGAGGTTCGTGACCGGCGTGCCGTTCCGATCCTCCCGACTGCTGCCGCTCCGGAAGTCCCGATCGATGTTGTAGCCGAACACGATCGCGTTCTGGGCGATCGGAGCGTACTCCACCTTGGTCGATCCCTGCTGCGCCTTCGTCAGCGGATCGGCGACCGCGGCGAAGCTCGACGACCCGCTCGACGCGGAGAGCAGCTGGCCGCGGGACTCGTCGTCGCCGAGCTGCGAGTAGCCGAGCGTCGTCCCCTGCGGGCAGATCGCGGCCTGGTACGAGGTCATCGCCTCGGTGAACTCTTCGTTGCCCACGATCCGGACCTCCTGCGACCCGATCGTGCAGCTCGCGGTGGTGGGGGTGAACGACATCGGGAACACCATCCGGTTGTCCCACGCCGATTGCGAGAGCGGCGAACCCGTCAGCCGGCCGTCCTGATTGGCCGTCGCCGGCTGCCCGGTGGTATTGCTCTCGCCGCGGGGGACGACGACGAGCCAGCAGGATCGGATCCCCCCGTCGGGCAGGCTCGCGCCGCAGCCGAGGTGCGGCGCCGAGAGCGAGCTCTGCAGCTGGAAGACGGAGAGGCCCGAGCCGTCGGACCCGGTGCGCACCGCATCGACCTCGTTCGTCGACGCCGCCGTGAAGTAGGTGGTGGTGTCGAACACGCGCTCGCCGCTCACCGGGAGGAACGGCACCGCATAGCTCCGCGCGTTCGGACGCGACGGGTTCGTCGGCAGGCGATAGACGTCGTCGTCGTAGCTCTGCTTCGGATCCGAGCCGCGCGAGCTGAGACTGCGCGAGGCGGCGCCGGTCCCGAGCAGCGCGTTGAGACTCGCGGTCGAGGCGCCGAATTGGCACTGCTCGGGGGCGGGCCCGCTCTCCGCGTCGTCGCCCCAGCACTGCATGATCTGCAGGTAGTTGGTCGCGAAGTCGCCCTGCGAGGTCGCCTTCGCACCGGTCCACGAGACGACGACGCCCTGATCGCTGAGGTGCTCGGACTGGGAGACGCCGACCTCGAGATCCTCGAACACCGCGTAGTCGGGGTCCTCCGGGTCCCGTTCCCCGGCCAGGCCCCCGTCGGCCCACTTCTGCACGATGGCGGAGGTCTCCTCGGCCGCGGAGGCCGAGCTCCCGGCTCCGATCAGGCTGAAGCCGCTGACCGCGCCGACGGCGCCGAGCACGACCCCCACGATCAGGAGCCCGGCTCCGATCCTCCGGTACGCCGCCGAATGATCCTGCGCGTTCATGCCCGCCTCCGTTCGCGCACCAGTCGGGCCGCCATCGGCGGCACCAGGACGACCGAGGCGAGCAGCGCTATCGCGACAGCCGCGATCGTCTGCTCCGCGCCCCAGCCGGTCTCCGCGTCCACGGACACCGGAGCGGCCACGACGTTGCTGCATATCCCCGTGTCCTGATCGCAGACGATCGGCCCGCCGCCCTCGGTCGCACCGAGGAGGGTCACGCCGCCGGCTCCCCCGGCCGAGTCGAGTGCCCCGGGCTCTCCGCCCGCCGCGGAATCGTCTCCGCTGCCCGGACCGCCGCCGCTGCCCGAACCGCTTCCGCCGGTCGAACCGCCGGAGCTGCCCGGGTTCGTCGTGCCGGTGGCACCGCCGGTCCCCTGGGCGCATTGCTCGTCCGCGCCCTTCTTGTCGCAGGCGTCGGGCATGGGGGCCTGCGTGGCCAGCGTGTTCGTCCCGTCGGAGGAGAACGTCGGATTGTTGCACTTCTTGATGTCGATGCTCTGCGTCTTGACGCCCGGGATCCGCTTGACCTGGGCCAGACCGGCCTTCACCAGGTTGATCGGCAGCGGCGAGTAGCCGAGCGCGTCCGCCTGCTGCTGCCCCTCGCAGAGGAAGTAGTAGGAGAAGGCGCCGAGCGTCTCGCCCTTGCTCTGCGTGAAGCCGCTCTGCGTGGAGGTCGGGATGATCAGGTAGCTGTACGAGGAGAGCGGGTACGTCCGGGCATCGGAGTTGCGGTAGACGCCTTTCAGCTTCTGCGTCAGATACTGGTCTGAGCCCTTGTCGGTGTTGATCTTCGCGCCGAGCAGGCCGACGGCGACGTTGGACGCCGTGGGTTCCACGTAGTACCCGGAGCGGTTGAGCACCTTCGCGACCGGGTAGCCGCTCTTGAGCGCGTACGAGTACTCGACGTAGGTGATCGTGCCGATGTTGGCGGTCTGCGCGACGTAGCCGGCGACGCCCTGCGACCCCGCCTGCCCGACGAAGCCCTTGCCGTCGACGATCGGGAAGTTCGACGTCTGGCCGCACTTGCCCGATCGCCCGGCCTGCGTGCAGTAGGCGTTCCAGGTCGACGACTGCTCGGAAGCCATCCAGGCGGTGAACTGGGCGGTGGAGCCCGAACCGTCCGATCGGACGACCGGCACGATCGCGCGGTTGGGCAGGCTCAGGCTCGGGTTGTCGGCGGCGATGTCCTTGTGATTCCACTTGGTGATCGCACCGGTGAAGATCTTGGCGAGCACCGGGCCTGAGAGCCGCAGGTTCGTGACGCGCTTGCCGCCGATCTGCAGGTTGTACATGAACGCCGTGCCACCGGCCACGACGGGCATGTACGCGTACCCGCGCGAGGGCGGCGTGTCGACGACCCCGGCGTCGGTGAGCCCGTACGGGATCTCGGACACCGCGAAGTCCACGGTGCCGGATTTGAACTGGTTCCGGCCGTCGGAGGAGCCGCTGCTCGCGTAGTTGATCTTCATGCCGTACTGCTGCACGTTGCGTCGCCACTGGTCGATCGCGTTCGCGCTCCAGGTGGACCCCGCGCCGTTCACCGGCACGTAGTCGGCGGCGCTCGCGGCCGTGGCGGTGACCGTGACCGTGGCCGGCACGAGGATGCCCGCACCGAGGATGACGGCCAGGATCAGCCCGCCCCATCGCCGATTCGTCCGTCTGTTCACTGCGCTCTCCTGTCTTGGTCCACGTCGCCCCGCGCCGCCGGTGCGGCGTGCCTGGCACGTGCGGTTCTGGGCGCTGCCGCGGGTGACTGCGCAGCACGCCGTTCGCGCCGTGTCGTGAGGGCGCTCCATCCGCGCGACGCACCGCGCAGGAACCGCTCCCGCGATTCCTGACGCCGCGCCCGCGACTTCACGTCCTGGCGCCCGATGATGCGCGCGATCACGAAGAGGAGCACCACGAGCGCGAGCAGGACCACCGCGGTCCCGAAGCCGCGGGCGATCATCGCCGGCTCGGGCGACTTCACGAACTCGAAGATCGCGAGCGGGAGGGAGACCATCGGCCCGTTCATCGGGTTCAGGTTCAGCGACGCCGTGAACCCCGAGGTGAGCAGCACGGGAGACGTCTCGCCGATCCCGCGCGCCGTCGCGAGGATGATCGACGTCGTCAGTCCCGAGCGGGCGGTCGGCAGGACGACCCGGCTCACGGTCTGCCACTGGGTCGCGCCGAGGCCGATCGACGCCTCCTTGAGGGTCGAGGGCACGAGCCGCAGCACCACGTCGGACGAGCGGATCATGATCGGCAGCATCATGATGCTGATCGCGATCGACGCGGCCATGCCCGATTTGTCCATGCCGAGGATCAGGATGAACGTCGCGTAGACGAAGAGTCCGGCGACGATCGACGGCAGCGCCGTCATGGCTTCGACGATGGTGCGCACGAACCGGGCGAACGGGCCCGGGATCTCGGTGAGGAATACCGCGGTGACGAGCCCCAGCGGCACGGTGATCGCGAGGGCGATCCCGATCTGGATCAGGGTGCCGACGATGGCGTGCTGCACGCCGCCCATGGTGAGCGGGTCGAGGGGCCCGGTGGACGACATGTCCTCGAGGTAGAGGTTGAGATGCGGCAGGGCCTCGGCGCCCCGGATCACGGTGAAGGTGACGACGAAGATCAGGACGATCACGACGCCGCAGGCCAGGATGTAGACGACGGCCTCGAGGACGCGGTCGAGGACGGTCTCGAGGTCGCCGTCGACCCACGTGAGCACGGCGTAGAAGAGGAGGAAGGAGATGATGGCGATCGCGACGAACCCGTAGAATCCGCCGAACGGGGCGAGCGTGGTGAAGATCAGCGTCGTGGCGCAGAGCGCCGCCGCGATCGCACCGGTGACGGTGAGCAGATCCCCGACGCGGATCGGATGCAGCAGCCGCCGGGGCTCCTCGTCGGCGGGGGCCGGGCGCGCCTCCGGGGCGGCCGTCGGCTGCTCGCCGAGCGCGTCGGCTTCGGCCTCGGCGGGAGCCTCGGCAGCGTCGGTCTCGAGCTCCTCGGGCGGGTCGATGACCGCGGTGGTCGTCAGTGTCGCATCGGCCATCAGTTATCGGCTCCCGAGCGCGAGCGGCCCACGATGGTGGACGCGACGAAGTTGACGACGAGCGTCAGCAGGAAGAGGGCCAGCCCCGCGGCCATGAGCGCCGACATGCCGGCGGCCGAGGCCTCGCCGTAGCGCAAGGCGATGAGCGACGAGACCGAGCTCGTGCCGTTCTGCAGGATGTGCGGCTGGATGACGAACACCGGCGAGATGATCATGTAGACGGCGATGGTCTCGCCGAGCGCACGGCCGAGGCCCAGCATCGAACCGCCGATGATGCCGCCCGCGCCGTAGGGCAGGACGACGGATCGGATCATGCCCCACCGGGTGCTGCCGAGCGCCAGCGCTCCCTCCCGCTCCCCGCCGGGGGCCTGCGAGAACACCTCGCGCATGATCGACGTCATGATCGGCGTGATCATCGCGGCCACGACGAGGCCCGCGATGAACGTGGAGGAGGTGAACACCGTGATCGAGCTCAGCGGGTCCGCCGGGTCGAAGCCGTCCACGGCGAAGAGCGGGAACCAGCCGAACGCGGTCGCCAGCCACTTGGCGACGTCCGTGATGGTTCCCTGCAGGAAGAAGACGCCCCAGAGCCCGAAGACGACGGACGGGATCGCGGCCATCAGGTCGACCAGTGTCACGAGCGCTTTGCGGAGGAACTCCGGGCAGTACTCGCTGATGAAGAGCGCGGTGGCGAGCGAGACCGGAAGCGCCACGATGATCGCGACGAGAGCGATCAGGATCGTGCCGACCAGCACCGCGGCGATGCCGAAACGACCGGCCCCGCCGTCCGGGTCCCACTCCACGACGGTGAAGAACGAGATGCCCGACACGCTGAGCGCCTGCCAGGCGCGCGCCAGCAGGAAGACGCCCACGCTGGACATGATGACGAGCACGGCGACGCCGCCGCCGCGCGAGACTCCCCGGAATACGCGGTCGGCCAGGGAGCGCGACGTGCCAATCGCGCGTGGGGACTCGACAGTCACCTGCAAATGAACCTTCTCGAACAGCTCCATGTCGGGGAGACCGGATACGTTTTACGACTCCCACAGCGTGGCTGGTCCGATCGAATGGACGATGGCGTCCAGGTGAACCGCTGCTGAATTCTCGCGCGGACGGCCGGCCCGCATGCACGAGGCGGGCCTCTGCACAGTCGACCGGCGAACTTGTGGACATCCGACACCAGATCCCGGCGCATGTCTGTGCATGTCTGCGCTTTTCGATAGTGTTTAGGCGGTGCGCTCACCGGCGCGCCGTCGCGCGTCGCCTGATCCCGGCGATTGCGCATCGTCTTGAAGGAGCATGCACGTGACCGTGAACACCGAGGATCCGTACGCACCCGACAGTGACGACATCGATCCGGGCGAGACCGCCGAGTGGATCGAGTCGCTCGACCAGGTGGTCGACGAGCGCGGAGCCGCTCGCGGGCGGGAGATCATGACGAGCCTGCTGGCGCGCAGCCGGCAGCGACACCTGAACGTGCCGCAGGTGCCGACGACCGACTACGTGAACACGATCGCCTCGGCGGACGAGCCCGAGTTCCCCGGCAACGAGGAGCTCGAACGCAGCTACCGCCGCTGGATCCGCTGGAACGCGGCGGTCACCGTGCACCGCGCGCAGCGCCCCGGCATCGGCGTCGGCGGCCACATCTCGACCTATGCGTCGGCGGCTTCGCTCTACGAGGTCGGCTTCAACCACTTCTTCCGCGGCCAGGATCACCCGGGTGGCGGCGATCAGATCTTCATCCAGGGCCACGCCTCCCCCGGCATCTACGCCCGCGCCTTCCTCGAGGGCCGGCTCACCGAGGATCAGCTCGACGGCTTCCGCCAGGAGAAGTCGCACGCGCCGAACGCGCTGCCGAGCTACCCGCACCCGCGCCTGCTGCCCGACTTCTGGCAGTTCCCCACCGTGTCGATGGGCCTCGGTCCGATCAACGCGATCTATCAGGCGCAGGCGAACCGCTACCTCACCAATCGCGGCATCAAGGACTGCTCCGACCAGCACGTCTGGGCCTTCCTCGGCGACGGCGAGATGGACGAGGTGGAGAGCCGCGGCCAGCTGCAGGTCGCCGCGAACGAGGGCCTCGACAACCTGACCTTCGTGATCAACTGCAACCTGCAGCGCCTCGACGGCCCGGTGCGCGGCAACGGCAAGATCATCCAGGAGCTCGAGAGCTACTTCCGCGGCGCCGGGTGGAACGTGATCAAGATCATCTGGGGTCGCGAATGGGACGAGCTCCTCGCCCGCGACACCGAGGGCGCGCTGCTCAACGTGATGAACACGACCCCCGACGGCGACTACCAGACCTACAAGGCCGAGAACGGCGCCTACGTGCGCGAGCACTTCTTCGGCAAGGATGAGCGCGCCCTGCGCCTCGTCGAGGGCTACACGGACGAGCAGGTCTGGGGCCTGCGCCGCGGCGGCCACGACTATCGCAAGGTCTACGCCGCGTACCAGGCGGCCATGGAGCACAAGGGCCGCCCCACCGTCATCCTCGCCAAGACCATCAAGGGCTACGGCCTCGGCTCCCACTTCGAGGGCCGCAACGCCACCCACCAGATGAAGAAGATGACGCTCGAGGATCTCAAGCGCTTCCGCGACGCGATGCGCATCCCGATCTCCGACGCGCAGCTCGAGGCCGATCCCTACCGTCCGCCGTACTACCACCCGGGCGAGAACGATCCGGCGATCCGCTACCTCCACGAGCGCCGCTCCGCGCTCGGCGGCTACGTGCCCGAGCGGCGCACCGAGCACGCGCCCGTGACGCTCCCCGAGCCGAAGACCTACGCCATCGCGGCGAAGGGCTCCGGAACGCAGGAGGCGGCGACGACGATGATCTTCGTGCGCCTGCTCAAGGACCTGATGCGCGAGAAGGGATTCGGCTCGCGCTTCGTGCCGATCATCCCCGATGAGGCGCGCACCTTCGGCATGGACAGCTACTTCCCGACGTCGAAGATCTACAACCCGCACGGTCAGAACTACACCTCGGTGGACCGCGACCTGCTGCTCGCCTACAAGGAGAGCCCGCAAGGCGTGCTGCTGCACGTCGGCATCAACGAGGCCGGCGCCTCGGCCGCGTTCACCGGCATCGGCACCTCGTATTCGACGCAGGGCGAGCCCCTCGTGCCGATCTACATCTTCTACTCGATGTTCGGCTTCCAGCGCACGGGCGACGCGCTCTGGGCCGCCGGCGACCAGATGGCGCGCGGCTTCCTGATCGGCGCGACCGCCGGGCGCACCACCCTGACCGGTGAGGGCCTCCAGCACGCCGACGGCCATTCGCTCGTGCTCGCGAACACCAACCCCGCGGTCGTCTCCTACGACCCGGCGTACGGCTACGAGGTCGGCCACATCGTCAAGAGCGGTCTCGAGCGGATGTACGGCGGCACGCATCCCGATCCCAACGTGATCTACTACCTCACGGTCTACAACGAGCCGATCATCCACCCGGCGGAGCCGGAGGGCGTCGACGTCGAGGGCATCGTGCGCGGTCTCCATCGGGTCTCCCCCGCCGCCGGCCTCGACGCCGGGCTCCCCGCGGATGCGCCGCGCGCCCAGCTCTTCGCCTCGGGCGTCGCCGTGCCGTGGACGCTCGAGGCCCAGAAGCTCCTCGCCGAGGAGTGGGGGGTCGCCGCCGACGTGTGGAGCGTCACCTCGTGGGGCGAGCTGCGCCGGGACGGCCTCGCCGCCGAGAAGCACAACTTCCTGCATCCGGAGGAGGCGCCGCGCGTACCCTACCTCGCCGAGAAGCTCGCGAACGCCGAGGGCCCCGTGATCGCGGTGAGCGACTGGTCCACCGAGGTGCCCGATCAGATCCGCGCCTTCGTCCCGGGCGACTACACCGTCCTGGGCGCCGACGGCTTCGGCTTCAGCGATACGCGCGCCGCCGCTCGTCGCTACTTCGGGATCGACCGCGAGTCGGTCGTGGTCCGCACGCTGCAGCGCCTCGCCGCGCAGGGCAAGGTCGACGCCTCGGCACCGCTTCGGGCGGCCGAGCAGTACCGCCTGAACGACGTGAACGCCGGTACCACCGGCGGCGCCGGCGGCGAATCGTAGCGGGCGCGCCGGACGGGGCATCGATGGAACAATCCAAGGAGCGCGAGCTCAGCTGGCTGCGAACGATCGCAGGCGAACTCGCCACGCTGACGATCACCCGACTGGACGAGACGCTGCCCTGGTACGGCGACATGCCGCCGGGGCGGCGCAGCGCCGTCGGCCTCGTCGCGCAGACCGGGATCAGTTCGTTCATCCAGTGGTACGACGATCCGAGCGCGACGCCGTGGATCGCGAGCGACGTGTTCAGCTCGGCTCCGCGCGAGCTGCTGCGCAGCATCAGCCTTCAGGAGACGCTGCAGCTGATCCGCGTCGTCGTCTCGGTCGTCGAGGAGCGGGTCGCCCCGCGCAGCGAGGAGCTCCGCGAGGCGATCCTGCACTACTCGCGCGACGTGGCCTTCGCCGCAGCCGATGTCTACGCCCGCGCCGCCGAGGCCCGTGGGCTGTGGGACGCCCGCCTCGAGGCGCTCGTCGTCGACTCGATCCTCACCGGGGAGAGCGACGACGAGCTGCCCAGCAGGATCGCCGCACTCGGCTGGCACGGCACGGGCGAGGCGACGGTGCTGGTCGGCACCTCCGAGCGCACGGTCGACGTGGATCAGATCCGGCGCACGGCCCGCCATGCGGGTGCGGATGTGCTCGTGGGCCTGCAGGGCACCCGCCTGGTCCTGGTGCTCGGCCGGGTCGAGCTCGAGCCCAAGGAGCCGGGCGGCACCGTGCCGGAGCCGATCCCGTTCATCGAGATCGCGGGGAGGCTCGCGGAGTTCTTCTCCGACGGACCGCTGGTGCTCGGGCCGAAGGTGGAGAACCTGGTCGCCGCGTCCCGGAGCGCTCGCGCTGCGCTCGCGGGAATCGCGGTCGCCAAGTCCTGGCGTGCCGCGACGCGGCCGGTCGATGCCGACGAGCTGCTCCCCGAGCGCGCGCTCGCCGGCGACGGCCTCGCCCGCCGCACCCTGATCGAGCAGATCTACGAGCCGCTCAGCCAGCAGTCGGGCGAACTCATGGAGACGCTCTGGTGCTATCTCGACAACGGCCGCTCGCTCGAGGCGACGGCCCGCGAGCTGTTCGTCCACCCCAACACCGTGCGCTACCGGTTGAAGAAGGTGAGCGAGATCATCGGCTGGAATGCGACCGGTGCGCGTGAGGCGCTGATCCTGCAGGCCGCCCTGATCGTCGGCTCTATCGCCCAGCACGGACGGCGCAAGGCGCCGTCCAAAAAGTAAGCGACTCGCTCCGCACACGGAGCGGGCCGGCCTCCCGAGATCGCGCAAGGCGCCGAACAAGAAATAGGCGGCGCGAGCCGTCCAGCCGGAAGCAGCCGGACGAGAAATAGAGGGTTCCCACAACGATTTTCGGCTTTTCTCGGCATGTATATGCAGTTCGGAGCCGCTGAATCTGAGAAACTGTATGGCGTGATTGTTGTCGCATGCCCCGGTCAGGGCTCCCAAACCCCAGGTTTCCTCTCCGAATGGCTCGAGGACAACGGAGCGCGAGACTTCCTCGGGCTCGCCTCCGAGCGGGCCGGGATCGATCTCCTGGCGCACGGCACGACGAGCGACGCCGACACCATCCGCGACACGAAGGTCGCGCAGCCCTTGATCGTCGCCGCGAGCCTGCTCGCCTGGCGCGCGCTGAGCGCGCGAGCCTCGCTCGACGCGGTCGGTGTGGCCGGGCACTCGGTCGGCGAGTTCG
>NZ_JBHSRW010000007.1:0-27421 GCF_042659205.1 Leucobacter soli | reverse complement strand
GCCCCACCTGCGCGTTCCTCGTGCCGACGACGCTCGCGTCCGCCGAGCTGCAGGCCGCGTTCGCCCGTGCCGGGATCCGGGCGCTCGCCGCCACCGGGCCCGCCCCCGGCGCGAAGATCCTCGAGGCGAAGTAGGCCGTCGAGCCACCGGCCCCTGTTGCCGGATCCCTGCACCTGGCTTCCTGCACCTGGATCCGTGCACCGCGGATCGGGTAGCGCAGGACGCGCAGGGAAGGGGAAGGGGCGGCGGAATGCGGCGCCGTACGGGGGCGTTGCATGGAGTATGAGCGACGAGGCTGCGTGTCCGGCATCGGATCCGGAAGCTGATCCCATGCTCGGTGCGGCGTCGGGTGCCGCGCCGGATGCGGCACCGGCGGCGGGATCCGCCGCCGAACCGATGCCGGGGATCCGGGTGGAAGTGTGGTTCGACGTGCGCTGCCCCTGGTGCTTCCTCGGCAAGCACCGGCTCGAGCGCGCGATCGAGCTCTTCGCGGCGGAGCGGCCGGGGGTGCCGGTCGCGGTGCGGCATCTCAGCTTCGAACTGGCGCCGGAGATGCCGGAGCGCTTCGACGGCACGGAGGCCGACTACCTGCAGCGCTACGAGGGGGCACCGCTGGAGCACTCGCGGCGTATGCTCCCGGAGCTCCGCAACCTCGCGGCGGCCGAAGGGGTGGAGCTGCGCTTCGACGGACTGCGTCTCGTGAACACGCGCCGGGCTCACCGGGTCTTCCAGTACGGGCGGGCAGCAGGGCGCGGCGAGGAGCTGCTGGAGCGGCTCTTCACCGCGTATTTCTCGGAGTGCCGCGACCTGGCCGATCCCGGGACGCTGGCAGATCTCGCCGCGGAGGCGGGCCTGGACCGATCCGCCGCGCTCGCCGCGGCCGAGTCCGGATGGGGCGAGCGCTGGGACGAAGCGGTCGACGCGGATCACACCCGGGCGCAGATGCTGGGGTCCGGCGGGGTTCCCTTCGCGCTGCTCAACGGGAAGTATCTCGTTCCGGGCGCGCAGACGGCGGAGGTGTTCGCGGGCGCCCTGCGCGAGGTTGCCCGGCGGGACTTCGGTGCGGGAGCTGGGACGGGACGGGAGTAGCATCGGCGCCTGCCTCCGGCGGCACAGCACGGGATCGTCGAGGCGGTACGAGATCGTCGGCGCGGTATGCGTTTGCGGCACGATCCCATGCAGCGCCGACGATCCCATACAGCGTCGACGCTCTCCTGAGGTCTCCGCGGGAATACCGGGGCCGCTCCGGCGGTTCTACCCGCTGTGACGGAAACTATCAAAGTCGACATCTGGTCCGATATCGCCTGCCCCTGGTGCTACCTCGGCAAGCACCGCTTCGAGGCGGGTGTCGCGGAGTTCCGCAAGACGCACCCGGACGTCGAGGTGGAGGTCGAGAGCCACAGCTACGAGCTCGCACCCGATACGCCGGACGACTTCGCGGGCAGCGAGGTCGAGTTCCTGACGAAGCGCAAGGGGATGCCGGCCGAGCAGGTGGAGCAGATGCTCGGGCAGATGAGCCGGCTGGCGGAGAGCGAGGGCATCGAGTTCGACTTCGGCAACCTGCGCCATGCGAACACGCGCCGCGCGCACCGGGTGCTGCACCTGGCGAAGGAGCAGGGGCTGCAGTCGGAGATGCAGGAGCGGTTGTTCCGCGCATACTTCGCCGAGGGCAGGACGGTGTCCGACCCGGACACCCTCGCCGCGCTCGGCGAGGAGGTGGGGCTGGATCCCGACGAGGTGCGCGACGCCTTCGACGACGACGATCTGGGCGAGGCGGTCGACCGCGACATCACCCGGGCACGCATGCTCGGCGTGCAGGGCGTGCCGTTCTTCCTGTTCGAGCAGAAGTACTCGGTCCCCGGGGCGCAGAGCGCCGAGGTGTTCGCCGACGTGCTCGGCCAGGTGATCGAACTGCAGCGCGGGGGCGGATCCGAATGATCCCGCCGCTGAGGCGCAGACGCGCTGACGTGCTGACGCACGGCTAAGTGGCCGAGCGACCGCGTGCGGCCAGGGGTACGTCAGGAGAGATGCGAGAAGATGGATCAGAGAGACGAGGAGACCCGATGAGTGACACGACCCATGCTGCGGCCGGTGAAGCGCCGGAAATCGAGCTGAACCCCGATGCGGGCATCGAGGGTGCTCTTGCCGGGTTCGGCGCCGCCGGTTCCGCATCCGCGGAGAGCGCGGAGATCCTGAACCTGCTCGGCGACCAGGAGTCGGGCGGGGCGTGCTGCGGCGGGAGCTGCTGCAGCGTCTGAGGCGCGCGGACGTCGCCGAGCGCTCAGAGCGGCGTCCGACCGGCCGTTCGCTCGACCATGCCCGGGCGACCGGCGCCGTCGGGTGCGATCTTCCGCAAGGACCCGGTTCACGCGGCTACTCGGCGGTGCATGCGCGCGCTGCGGGGGCCGAGGCGGGCCGCGTGCGGGCAGGGACGAGTCGACGGGTCGCAGCGCGGTAGACTCGTGAGGATATGGCGCATCTCCTGGGGGCCGAAGCCCTGCACCTCGAAGTCCCGACCAAGGTCGTCTTCGACGCCGTGACCCTTGGCGTCGCCGAAGGGGATCGGATCGGCATCGTCGGCCGCAACGGCGACGGCAAGTCGTCGCTGCTCGGCATGCTCGCCGGGCGGCGTGAACCGGATCGCGGGCAGGTGACGGTGCGCAGCGGCACCACCATCGGCGTGCTCGATCAGGAGGACCGGTTCGAGCCGGGGGAGACCGTCGGCGGTGCGATCGTCGGAGACGCGCCCGAGCACGAATGGGCGGGCGACGCCCGCGTACGCGAGGTGATCGCGGGCCTGGCCGGCGATCTCGATTGGGAGGCCGAGGTCGAGTCGCTGAGCGGCGGCCAGCGTCGCCGCGTCGCGCTGGCGAGGTTGCTCGCCGGGCAGTGGGACGTGCTGGCGCTCGACGAGCCGACCAACCACCTCGACGTCGAGGCCATCGCCTGGCTCGCCGAGCATCTGAAGCGGCGCTGGCCCGCCAACCAGGGGGCGCTCCTCGTCGTGACGCACGACCGCTGGTTCCTCGACGAGATCTGCACTGCGACCTGGGAGGTGCACGACCGCATCGTCGAACCGTTCGAGGGCGGGTATGCGGCGTACATCCTGCAGCGGGTGGAGCGGGACAGGCAGGCCGCCGCGATCGAGCAGAAGCGGCAGAATCTCGCCCGGAAGGAGCTCGCCTGGCTGCGCCGCGGGGCCCCGGCGCGCACGTCGAAGCCGAAGTTCCGCATCGACGCCGCGAACGTCCTGATCGAGGACGTGCCCGAGATCCGCAACGCGACCGAGTTGAAGTCGCTCGCGGTCTCGCGGCTCGGTAAGGAAGTGGTGAATCTGCTCGATGCCGGCGTCGCATACGGCGAGCGCGAGGTCCTCCGCGATGTCGAGTGGCGGCTCGCGCCCGGCGAGCGCACCGGCATCCTCGGCGTGAACGGTGCCGGCAAGTCGACGCTGCTCGGGCTCATCGCCGGCACGGTGGAGCCGACGAGCGGAAGCGTGAAGCGCGGCAAGACCGTGAAGGTCGCGACGCTGACGCAGCGGCTCGACGAGCTCGAGGAGCACCTGAACGACCCGGTGCGCGTCGTCATCGGGCGGCTGCGCACGAGCTTCACAGTCGGTGCAGGATCGAAGGCGCAGGATCTCACACCGGGCCAGATGCTCGAGCGGATGGGGTTCACGAGCGCGCAGCTCTCGACTCCGGTGAAGGACCTTTCCGGCGGGCAGAAGCGACGCCTGCAACTGCTCCTGATCCTGCTGGATCAGCCGAACGTGCTGATCCTCGACGAGCCCACCAACGACCTCGACACCGACATGCTCGCCGCGATCGAGGATCTGCTCGACTCGTGGCCCGGCACGCTGATCGTGGTGTCGCACGACCGGTACTTCCTCGAGCGGGTGACCGATCAGCAGTACGCGATCCTGGATCGGCGGCTCAGGCACCTGCCCGGCGGTGTGGACGAGTACCTGAAACTGCGGGCGACGCAGGATCGGGTGAAGGCGGATGGCGGGCGGCGGGCGTCGGCGTCTCCGGCGCCGCACCGGGCCTCGCAGCCGGCGCTGTCGGAGCCGGCACTGTCAAGGGCGGCGCTGTCGGGTGCGGAGCTGCGCGCCGCGGAGAAGGAGCTGGCCGCGGTCGAGCGCAAGATGGAGCGACTGCAGAGCGACACGGCGAAGGCGCGGGACGGGCTTGCCGCGCTCGACCAGTCCGACTACGCGCTGCTGAACGCCGAGATGGTGAAGATCACTGCGCTCGAGGACGAGGTCGCCGCACTCGAGGATCGCTGGCTGGAGCTGTCCGAACTCCTCGGGTGACCGCCGTGCCGGGTCGGAGTGCGGGGGCGGAGCCTCAGCTCCCGCTCAGGCCCGGGTCGGGCGCAGGATCCCGATGCGCACCAGGATCAGGTAGATCTCGCAGCCCAGGCAGAAGCCGAAGGCCGCATTGAGGAACGCTGCGACGAAGGCGGCCGCGCCCGCCGCCACGAGCGCCCAGGGGACGCCGGCCAGGTGCAGGAGCAGGCCGACGCCGACTACGAACAGCCCGACGCCCTGCGCGAACCGCGGCGGCCGGGCATCCTCCCACTCGTCAGGTGCGGCGAGCCGGGGGCGGACTGCTCGGCGGAAGAGCGCGGTCAGCGGTTGGGTGCGGGCGGACACCAGGGACCAGGTGAAGAGCACGGCGGCGATGGCGAGGACGAGAAAGCCGGGATCCAGCACGCGCAGGGAGATCGGGGTCGATCCAAGTGTCGAGTTCGTCGACGTCCCGATGAGCGCGAGGAAGGTGCCGACCAGCAGGATCGCGGCGGTGATGCCGGCTCCGAAGCGGGGCTGCCGCGGGTCGACGGTTCCGGGTGGCGCGGTTCCAGCCGGTGCCGTATCGGAGGTCTGGGTGGTTCGCGGTTCGGTCATCTCGGGGCTCCCAACGTCGTCTCGATGCTCGAGGCCAGGGTCTCCCGCGAGAGCGGCCCGGCCAGACGGGTGCGCGGGGTGCCGGAAGGATCGAGGATCAGGACCGTCGGCGTCTGATTCAGCCGGAACCTCGAGGCGAGCTCCGGCCGCGCGGTGACGTCGATGTGGATGAACTCGACCCCGCGGCGGCCGTCGAGGGATTCGGTGATGATGCGCTCCGTGCCCGGGCACCGGGTGCAGTAGGCGGTGCTGAACTGGATCACGGTGCCCTTGCTGCCGAAGTCCCGCGGCGCGAACACCTCGGGATCGAGCCGCTCGCCGGCGGCCTCCACGCGGACGCTGGCGGTGCGATTCGCGAGGATGGTCCCCGCCAGGGCGGCGAACGCCACGAGCGCGCCGATGAGCGCGAGTGCGAGCGTCGGAGTCATCGCCGTGCGCCGATCGGCTCCGCGCCGGTGTTGCGGCGTGGGGCGTCAAGCTCGATCATGCAGGTTCCTTCTCCCCGAAGATGAAACACTGGCTTATGCCAGGAATACGTATTGATTATATGTGACGGGTAGTGCAATTCGTCATCGCGACTGTAATGCGGCGTCGCAAAGCGCGCGAGAAGGATCCGGAGCGGTGCGCAGCCCGATTTCTGTACCGTGACGTTCGATTGATTTACCGAACACCGATAGCCTGGAGGGAGTGTGCACGGGCGCCCGCCCGCGCGCGCGTCGACCGTAATCAGGTGTCTGAGAGGAGCCCACAGGTGGCCTATCGAGTTCAGGGCGTCGTCGTCCGAGAGAAGTTCGCCCCCGCCACGATCGAGACGATCATCGTGCCCGAGCCCGGGCCGGGCGAGGTCGTCGTCGACGTCCTCAGCTGCGGCGTGTGCCATACGGACTACCACTACCAGCAGGGCGGCATCAGCGACGAGTTCCCGTTCCTGCTCGGTCACGAGTCCACGGCGCGGGTCGCCGTCGTCGGCGAGGGCGTGACCGAGGTCGCGGTGGGGGATCGAGTGATCCTGAACTGGCGCGCGGTCTGCGGGCAGTGCCGCGCATGCGCCAAGGGCCAGCCCCAGTACTGCTTCGCGACGCACAACGCGACGCAGAAGATGACGCTCGAGGACGGCACAGAGCTCTCGCCCGCGCTCGGTATCGGGTCCTTCGCGGAGAAGACGCTCGTCGCCGCCGGCCAGTGCACGAAGATCGACGAGGATTCGGACGCGGCGGCCGTGGGCCTGCTCGGCTGCGGCATCATGGCCGGCATCGGTGCGGCGATCAACACTGGCGAGGTGAAGCGCGGCGAGTCGGTCGCGGTGATCGGCTGCGGAGGTGTGGGCACGGCGGCGATCGCGGGCGCCCAGCTGGCCGGCGCGACCACGATCGTGGCGGTCGATATCGACGACGCGAAGCTGGAGCAGGCGAAGCGCTTCGGCGCGACGCACACGGTGAACTCGCGCGGCACGGATCCGGTCGAGGCGATCCGGGAGCTGACCGGCGGCAACGGCGCCGACGTGGTGATCGACGCGGTCGGTCGCCCCGAGACCTATACGCAGGCGTTCTACGCGCGGGATCTGGCCGGCCGTGTGGTGCTCGTCGGCGTGCCCACCCCCGACATGAAGCTCGAGCTGCCGCTGCTCGACGTCTTCGGACGCGGCGGATCGCTGAAGTCGTCCTGGTACGGGGACTGCCTGCCGAGCCGCGATTTCCAGATGCTCATCGACCAGTACAAGCTTGGCCGGTTGGATCTCGACGGGTTCGTGACCGAGCGGATCGGCCTGGGCGACGTAGAGGCGGCGTTCGGCAAGATGGCCGGCGGCAACATCCTGCGTTCGGTGGTCGTCCTGTGAGCGCGCGGATCGAGAACCTGGTCACGCACGGCACGTTCTCGCTCGACGGCGGCACGTGGGATCTCGACAACAACGTCTGGATCGTCGGCGATGATTCCGAGGTGATCGTCATCGACCCGGCGCATGACGCGACGGCCGTCGCCGCCGCGGTGGGGGATCGTCGCACGCTCGCGATCCTGCTCACCCACGGCCACGACGACCACATCAGTGCGGCGCGGGATGCGGCGGCCCGACTGAATGCGCCCGTCTACATCAACCCGGCGGACCGCATGCTCTGGGATGCGGTCCACGACACGGCCCCCGACGCGGAGATCGCGGACGGCGATGCCTTCGAGGTGGCCGGGACGACGCTCACCGCGGTGCACACGCCGGGGCATTCGCCGGGTTCGACGTGCTTCGTCGCGCCGGCGCTCGGCGCGGTGTTCAGCGGCGACACCCTGTTCCAGGGCGGGCCGGGAGCGACCGGTCGCTCGTACAGCGACTTCCCGACGATCATCGCGTCGATCACGGATCGGCTGCTGACGCTGCCCGCCGAGACGGTCGTCCACACCGGGCACGGCCCGACGACGACCATCGGCGAGGAGGCCCCCCACCGCCAGGAATGGATCGATCGGGGCCACTGAGTCGACCGGGCGAACTGAGCCGACCGGGCGAGAGGCCGTAAGCCTGGAACCCCCGGTGTTCGGCGCACTCGCTGCGACGAGTGAGCGGCTTGCTGACGAGTGGCCCCCGTATGCACGGCGCATACGGGGGCCACTCGTCGCATACGGGGCTACTCGTCAGGAACGGGTGCGTGCGTCGGTGCGGACAGGCCGGGCCGCGCCCCGCAGCGTCGAGCCGAACCGGGCCGGGCCCGCCCGGTTCGCTCCCGGGTCGCACCGGGTGGCGTCGAGGCCCACCGAGACTCCTGGACCCGCCGCACCATTGCGGCGCGGGCTCGGCAGTCGTAGGGTGTGAACAGCCGGGGGCTCATCGGGGAACCCTCGCGGCGCATCGGTCCCTGATGCGCCGGTGTTCGAGGGGGAACGCAGATGCCGGATTCGCGCGGTTCACACGTCTCCACTCCTCGAGGCCGTACCCGGCTCCGAACGGTGCTCGCGCTGCTCGCGAGCGTCGGGCTCGCCTGCTTCGGCGCCGCTCTGCCGGCGCAGGCGGACGAGAGCGTGACGATCTCGGGCGTGATCCAGTTCCCCGCGAAGTCGGCGCCGCCGTACGACATCGAGGGGAATCTGATCGAGTTCGGCGACTTCGGCGCAGACGACGAGGTGACCCGATACGAGATCTTCGTGCACACGCTGATCGGGGTCGTCGATCCCCAGGCGGATCTCGCCTGGGACGCCGCGACCAAGCGACTGCGCTGGTCGTTCGCCGGAGCGGCCGACGGCCACTACACCCTGAGCGTCGACTGGACGCACTACGCGCATGTCAACGACTGGGAGGCCGAGCAGCAGACGCTGTGGCTGTCGGGCGCCGGCACGCGACTCTCCGCGGATCCTCGAGATCCAGGAGTCTTCAGCGCGAGCACCGGCACCGGGTTCTTCCATTGCGCGTACGGGAACGAATCGTGCATGGGGGCGGGCGCGCCGAAGGTCTCCGGCGCCGCGAAGGTCGGCAAGCGGCTCACGGTGGCTCCCGGCGCCTGGCTGCCGGCGGAGGAAGACGGGGCCGCGGTCGAGTACAGCTATCTGATCCAGTGGCTGCGCAACGGGGTGGCGATCCCCGGGGCGACCCGGGCGAGCTACACACCGGTCGCGGCGGATGCCGGGAAGCAGCTGAGCGCACGGGTGCTCGGTGCGGCCGAAGGGCTCAAATCAGCGACGGCCGTCAGCGCGGCGAAGACGATCGCGAAGGGCACGCTCTCCGCGCCGAAGCCTCGCATCTCGGGCACCGCGAAGGTCGGGAAGAAGCTCACGGCGAAGCCGGGCACCTGGAAGCCCGCCGGCGTGAAGCGCAGCTACCGGTGGTACGCGAACGGAGTGAAGATCCCCGGGGCGACGAAGTCGACGTACACGGTCGCGAAGAAGTACGCGGGCAAGAGGATCACGGTCGCGGTCACCGGGACGAAGTCCGGCTACGTGAAGCTGAGCAAGACGAGCGCGAGCAAGCGGGTCGCGAAGTAGCGCCCGGCTCCCGTGCCCCGCACCCCGCCCGGGCGCGGGTCCGTCAGACGACGACGGGGCGGCCGACCCCGGCGGGGACCGACGCGGGCTCGAGCCGCACGATCACGGCCTTCGACGCGGGCGTGTTGCTCTCCAGCGCGGTGCTGTCGAGCGGCACGAGCACGTTCGCCTCCGGGAAGTAGGCCGCGGCGCATCCGCGCGCGGTCGGGTAGGCCACTGCGCGGAACCCGCGCAGCACCCGATCCGGCTCGTCCTTCCACTCGCTGAAGATATCGACGCTCTGCCCGTCCTCCAGTCCGAGATCGGCGAGGTCGTCCGGGTGCACGAAGACGACGTAGCGCCCCTTCTTGATGCCGCGGTAGCGATCGTTGAGGCTGTAGATGGTCGTGTTGAACTGGTCGTGCGAACGCATGGTCTGCAGGATCAGGCGTCCCGGCGGGCAGTGCACCGGCTCGAGCTCGTTCGTCGTGATCCGAGCCTTGCCGGTCTCGGTGTCGAAGCGGCGCTCGTCGCGCGGGCCGTTCGGGAGCACGAAACCGTCGCGCTGGCGGGTCTTCGCGTTGTAGTCCTCGCAGCCGGGCACGACGCGGGAGATGTGATCCCGGATCACGTCGTAGTCGTCGATCATGGCGAGCCAGTCGATGCCGTGGCGGTCCCCGAACGTCGCGTGGGCGATGCCGGCGACGACGGCGGTCTCGGAGCGCACCGTCGACGCGATGGGTTCGATCTGGCCGTGCGAAGCGTGAACGGCGCAGACCGAGTCCTCGACCGTCACGTACTGCGGCCCGGCGGCCTGCATGTCGACCTCGGTGCGACCGAGAACGGGCAGGATCAGGGCCTCCTCGCCGGTGATCACGTGCGAACGGTTCAGCTTCGTGGAGAGCTGCACGCTGAGCTTCGTCTTCCGCATCGCCGACTCCGCGAGGTTGGTGTCGGAGATGGCTCCGAGCAGGTTGCCGCCGAGGCCCATCCACACCTTGACCTCGCCTCGATCGAGGGCTCGGATCCCGTGCACGGCGTCGAGGCCGTGGCTGCGCGGGGGCTCGAAGCCGAACTCCTCGCCGAGCGCGTCGAGGAACGAGTCGGGCATCTGCTCCCACACGCCCATCGTGCGGTCGCCCTGCACGTTCGAGTGGCCGCGGATCGGCGAGGCGCCGGCCCCCGGCTTGCCGATGTTGCCGCGCAGCAGCAGCAGGTTGATGATCTCCTTGATGGTGTCGACGGACTTGCGGTGCTGCGTGATGCCCATCGCCCAGCAGATGATCACGCGGTCAGCTGCGATGTAGGCGTCGGCGAGCGCGTCGATCTCGGCCCGGCTCAGGGCGGTGGCCTGCTCGACCTCGCGCTCGTCGAGCTGCAGGATGTGCGCTTCGAACGAGTCGAAGCCGTCGCAGTGCTCGTCGATGAAGGCGCGGTCGAGCACCGTGCCGGGAGCGCGCTGCTCGGCCTCGAGCACGCGCTTCGACACGGCCTGCAGCAGCGCCATATCGCCTCCGAGGCGGATCTGCAGGAAGTCGTCGGCGATCTCCGTCGGCTTGCCGAGGTAGCCGCGCACGCGCTGCGGATCCTTGTAGCCGATGAGGCCGGCCTCGGGCAGCGGGTTCACCGCGACGATCCTGGCGCCGTTCTCCTTCGCCTCCTGCAGGGCCGTCAGCATGCGGGGGTGGTTGGTGCCCGGGTTCTGCCCCATGACGATGATGAGGTCGGACTTCGCGAAGTCGTTGTAGGCGATGGTGGACTTGCCGATCCCGACGCTGTAGCTCATCGCCGTGCCGGTCGATTCGTGGCACATGTTGGAGCAGTCGGGGAGGTTGTTGGTGCCGAGGACGCGCGCCAGGAGCTGGTAGAGGAACGCGGCCTCGTTCGAGGCGCGGCCGCTCGTGTAGAACGCGGCCTCATCGGGATGATCGAGCGCGTTGAGGTGATCCGCGATGATCTGGTACGCGCGATCCCAGCCGATGGGCTCGTAGCGGTCGGAGCCCTTCGCCTTGTGGAGCGGCTCGATGAGGCGGCCCTGCATGCCGAGCCAGTACTCGGTCTTGTCCTCGAGCGACGAGATCGTGTGCTCCTGCCAGAAGGAGCGCTCGACCTTGAGCGGAGTGGCCTCCCAGGTGACCGCCTTGCCGCCGTTCTCGCAGAACTCGGCGATCTTGCGGTGGTCGGGGTCGGGCCACGCGCAGCTCATGCAGTCGAAGCCGCCCTTGTGGTTGATCTTCGTCATGAGTTTCGCGGTGCGGGCGAGTCCCATCTGCGTGATCGCCGGCTCCATCGAGTGGAAGACGCCCCCGATTCCGGCTGCGTAGGTCTTCGGCTTCGTGACCTCGATGTCCGCGTCTGAGAAGTCGTCGCGGAGCGGCTTGGGGGACATGATCGCATCCTTCGTCGGGGCAATTTGGGGGCTCCTCCCACGATACCCCCCGATCAGTGCGATTGCCTGCCCGTGCAGATGGGGACCGCCGTCCGAGGGGGCGGATCCGACGCGCCGGTGGAGTTACGCGGACGCGGACCCGGCCCCGTGGTCAGGGCAGCACGATGTCGAACGCCGGGTCCGGGGCGTCCAGCACCGCGAACAGCCGCCCGAGCACCTGCGCGTCGCCGGCGATCTCGATGCCGGGGGAGGCGTCGTCGCCCGCGAGCAGGGCGAGCAGGCGCAGCGTCGTCACGGCTCGGATCGTCGCGTCGGCAGGGCCGTCGCGGTCGATCCGCCGGCGGTGGATGAGCACGCCGTTGCGCAGCGAGAGACGGTGGGTCTCGTCGAGATCGGACAGCGCGATGTCGAGCACTATCCGTTCGTCCCACGCCTCCGGCCCGTTCACACGGATCGCGAGCGAGTCGAAGATCTGGGCGGGCGAGAGCCGGCCGAGCAGTTCGGGCGAATCCACGTTCGTCGGGGATCCGAAGTTTCCGCCCCGCAGCTCCGCCGCCCCGGAGAGGAAGAAGTTGCGCCAGGTCGCGTTCTCGATGCCGAACGCGAGCTGCTCGAGCGAGTCGGCGTAGAGCGCGCGACCGGCCGCGTGATCCCGGTCGGTGAAGACCACGTGGTCGAGCAGCGTCACCGCCCAGCGGTAGTCCCCCGCGTCGTACGCGGCCTGTGCGAGCTCGACGACCCGATCGATGCCGCCCATCGCCTCGACGTAGCGCGCGGCCTGCTCGGCGGGCGGATGCGGCCAGAGCCGGGCGGGGTTGCCGTCGAACCATCCCATGTACCGCTGGTAGACGGCCTTGACGTTGTGGCTGACCGAACCGTAGTAGCCGCGGGTGTGCCACGCGTTCTCGAGGGCAGGCGGCAGCCGCATCTCTTCGGCGATCTCGGCCCCCTGGTAGCCCTGGTTGATCATCCGGAGCGTCTGATCGTGCAGGTAGGCGTAGAGATCGCGCTGCAGCGAGAGGAACTCGAGGATGCGCTCGGAGCCCCAGGTCGGCCAATGGTGCGGCGAGAAGACCACGTCGCTGCGCTCGGCGAAGGTCTCGATGGCCTCGGTCAGGTAGCCGGCCCAACCGCGCGGGTCGCGCACCAGCGCGCCCCGCAGCGTGAGCAGGTTGTGCAGCGTGTGCGTCGCGTTCTCGGCCATGCAGAGCGCGCGGAAGCGCGGCAGATAGATGTGCATCTCGGCAGGGGCCTCGGTCCCTGGAGCGAGCTGGAACTCCATCTCCACGCCGTCGACGGTCAGCGTCTGCCCGGTCCGCGTGATGAAGTCGGTGGGCACGATCAGCCCGATGGTGCCGGTCGAGGGCGCCTGCCCGAGGCCCGAGCCCACGCCGCCGTCCACCCCGCGTTCGAGCGCCGCGCCGTACATGTAGCCGGCGCGGCGGCCCATCGCCGTACCGGCGTAGACGTTCTCCGAGACCGCGTGCTCGGTGAAGCCCTCCGGCGCGATGATCCTGACCTCGCCGCGATCCACCGCCGCCTGGTCCGTCACGCCGAGCACGCCGCCGAAGTGATCGACATGGCAGTGCGTGTAGACCACAGCCGTCACGGGGCGGTCTCCGCGATGCTCGCGGTACCAGGCGAGCGCGGCGGCGGCGGGCTCCCTGGTCGTCAGCGCATCGATGATGACGATGCCGGTGTCTCCTTCGACGATGCTGAGGTTCGAGAGATCGAAGCCGCGAACCTGATAGATCCCGGGTACGACTTCGAAGAGCCCGTCGATCGCATTGAGCTTCGACACGCGCCAGAGGCTCGGGTGCACGGTGTCCGGGGCCTCGCCCTCCAGGAATCCGTAGGAGTCGTTGTCCCACACGACCCGCCCGTCGTCCGCACGCACCGTGTTGTGCACGGGTCTCGCGATGAACCCGCGATTCGCATCGTCGAAATCTCGCGTATCGTCGAAGGGCAGCGTGGAGCGCGCGCGGGCATGGGCCGCGCGGACGAACGAGCTCGCTTGCGGATGCGACATGGACGACTCCTGACTATTGGCGATCCGTATTGGTCGTACGGCAAGTATTCAGCACGGGCTCGGAGATGGGATCCGGGCCCGGCGGATCTCCGCCGGAATCGAGGGCTGCATTGTGGAGAAGCTACGAGTCCCTTGCCTTCGGGCTGTAGCGGGTGCACGATCGGCGGAGAGCGCAACGCAGCCGCCACGGCGCGGCGCGACGGTCACGCGACCATCGCATGATCGTCGCGCCGCCGCCGTATCCGAAGGGAGTCATCGATGACCGCAGCCCCCGAACGCACCCCGCAGGGGACCGCCGAGCCTGAGTACGAGCTGTGGGAGCCCCTGGATCCGGACGTCGCGGGCGTGTTCCGCGGTCTGCCGGCCGAGGATCTCGCGTATCGGGATCGCGCTCGCGCGTTCGTGCAGGACGAGGTGCGGCCGGTGATCGACGGCTACTGGGATCGGGCCGACTACCCGCTGGAGCTCGCGGCCAGGCTCGGCGAGCTCGACCTGCTGCGCGACGGCGTCGACGTGCCCGGTTTCCCCGAGCAGAGCCTCCTGGCGGCGAGCCTTGCCACGATGGAACTCTCGCGCGGCGACGGATCGATCGCGACCATCGTGGCGGTGCAGGGCGGCCTGGCGCTCCGCTCCGTCGCGCTGTGCGGATCGGAGGAGCAGTGCGATCGCTGGCTCGCGCCGCTCGCCCACGGCACCGAGCTCGGCGCGTTCGCGCTGACGGAGCCCACGCACGGTTCGGACTCCGTGAGCCTCGAGACCCGCGCCCGAGCAGTCGACGACGAGCACGGCGCCGGATACGTGATCGACGGGCACAAGAAATGGATCGGCTCCGGCAGCGTCGGCCGGGTCGCCGTGGTCTGGGCGCGCGGCGACGACGGGCAGGTGCAGGGGTTCCTCGTGCCGCAGGACGCACCCGGCTACCGGGCGACCACGATCGAGGGGAAGATCTCGCTGCGTGCGATCTGGCAGGCGCACATCGAGCTCGACGGCGTGCGCGTGCCCGCCTCGGCCCGGATGCCGAGGGCGAACAGCTTCAAGGATACCGCTCGCGTGCTCCAGGCGACCCGGCTCGGCGTCGCGTGGAGCGCCCTCGGCCAGGCGACGGCCGTCTACGAGACCGCCGTCCTCTACGCGAAGCAGCGGGTGCAGTTCGGTCGGCCGCTCGCCGCGTCCCAGATCGTGCAGAGCCGGCTCTCCGCGATGCTCTCGAGCCTCACGAGCCTGCAGACCCTGCTCATGCAGCTCACGCGCGCCGAGGAGGCGGGGGAGCTGAGCGGACCCGGCGCCTCGCTCGGCAAGTACACGGCGACCCGGGCGGCCCGGACCATGGCTGCGGATGCGCGCGACCTGCTCGGCGGCAACGGGATCCTGCTCGAGAACCGAGTGGCCCGCCATTTCGCCGACATCGAGGCGCTGCACACCTACGAGGGGACGGAGACCGTTCAAGCGCTCATCATCGGGCGCGAGATCACGGGCTTCTCGGCATTCGCCTGAGTGTGGGAGTCTGAAATCGAGCATGAGGGCCGTCGCCCGACGCGGGCGGGGCAGGAGAGGGAAGGTGCCGGAGATGCAACGCGATGTCTACGACGAGGATCATGACGCGTTCCGCGACATGATGAAGGAGTTCATCAAGCGCCACGTCACCACCGAGAAGATGCAGCAGTGGGACGAAGCCGGCGAGGTCGACCGCGAGACGATGCGGCTCGCGGGGGAGCACGGCGTCATCGGGCTCTCGGTCCCCGAGGAGTTCGGCGGCGCCGGCATGCTGACGGACTACCGCTTCCGCTCCGTCGTGAACGAGGAGCTGGTGCGGGTCGGCGCAGGTTCGTCGCTCGCCGGAGCGGTCGGCATTCAGGATGACCTGGCGGTGCCCTACATCGCGCGTTTCGGCACCGACGCCCAGAAGCAGAAGTGGCTCCCGCGCATGGCGACCGGCGAGGTCCTCGGCGCGCTCGGCATGACCGAGCCGGGCGCCGGCAGCGACCTGCGCGCCGTCTCGACGACCGCGAAGAAGGTGGACGGCGGGTACCTCGTGAACGGCGCGAAGACCTTCATCTCGAGCGGTAGGACCGCCGACATGGTGGTCACCTTCGTGAAGACCGGCGAGGGCAATCGGCCCGACGCCTTCAGCCTGATCATCGTCGAGGACGGCATGGCCGGTTTCGACCACAGCCGGACGCTCCACAAGATGGGGTTCCAGGGGCACGACACCGCCGAGCTCAGCTTCAGCGACGTATTCGTGCCCGACGAGAACCTGATCGGCGGCGTCGAGGGCCGAGGCTTCGTGCAGCTGATGGAGAATCTGCCGCTCGAACGACTCTCGATCGGCGCGGTGGCCGCGGCCGTCGGTCAGGCAGCGCTCGAGTGGACCCTCGAGTACACGGCGAATCGCGAGGCCTTCGGGCAGCCCATCGCCGACTTCCAGAACACCCGCTTCCGCCTCGCTGAGATGGCGACCGCCGTCGACGCGATGTGGGCGTTCGTCGATCGCGCCATGCGGCTCTACGAGCGGGGCGGGCTGACTGCGGACGAAGCGGCGAAGATCAAGTTCTGGTGCACCGAGCGGGAGTGGGAGATCCTCGACCAGGGCGTGCAGTTGCACGGCGGCTACGGCTACATCACCGAGTTCCCGATCGCCCGGGCGTTCCTCGATGCGCGGGTGCACCGGATCTACGGCGGCACCAACGAGGTGATGCGCGAGATCGTCGCGCGCGCCGTCACCGGGCGGAAGTAGCGGAGCGTTGTTGCGCCGGCGTCGACGCGACGACGCGGAACTGGTCGAGCGAGGGATCTGCCGCGCCGCGCACGTATCCGGATGGCGCGGCGGCCGTCGCGCGCAGGAACGCGACGACCTCCGCGCTCAGGGTCTCGCCGGGTAGCACGTTGGGCACGCCGGGCGGGTAGGCGGCGAGCGAATCCGCGGAGACGCGGCCGACGGCCGCGGTGTACGGCACGAACTCGACCGGACTGAAGAACGCCTCCCCGAGGCCCATCGCGCGCTCGCAGCTCGCGGGGAGCGAGACGGGCCGCTCAGGCTCGGTCTCGGCCTCGGGCAGCGACTGCAGCGCTCCCCAGAACCGGTCGACGTCGACGGGGGAGGTCGCTCCCACGAGCAGCAGCAGCGCCGCGGGCGTGGAGAGCTCGCAGTACACCCGGTGATCCCGGAGCAGCAGGTGGTGCGCGTCGCCTCCCGTGATGCCCGCGCCGCGCGTGTCGATCGCGATCTTGAACGGATCGTTCGCGATCGAGTCAGGCACCGCGAGGATGTCGGGGGTGGCGTCCCGGAACCTGCGGTCGCCGCGCACCAGCTCGCGGATCCGGCTCGCGGACGCGAGCGCGCGCTCGATCATCTCCGGGTGCGTCACGAGGTGGCGGCGGGCCTCGTCGAGCGAGGCGAGCAGGATCGAGCTGGTGCTGGTCGACTGGTAGGAGCGGACGACCCGATCGACCAGCTCCTCGAGCCGTTCCGCTTGCGCACCGTGTCCGAGCTGCAGCATTGCCGATTGGGCGAGCGAGCCGGCACCCTTCTGGGTGCTCGAGATCACGAGGTCGGCGCCGAGGCGCACGGCGTTCGTCGGCAGCGCCGGGTGCAGGCCGAAATGCGCGCCCCAGGCCTCGTCCACGACGAGCGGCACGTCGTGCCGGTGCGCGACGTCGGCGATGGCGGCGATATCCGCCACCGCGCCGAAGTAGCTCGGGGATACGAGGTAGACGGCCGCGCTGCCGGGGTGGGCGGCGAGCGCCGCCTCGACCTGCGACGCGGTCACGCCGTGCGCGGCTCCGAGACCCGTGTCGACGGTGCCGTGGACGAAGTGCGGAGTGAGGTCGAGGCGGGTGATGCCGTCGATCACGCTGGAATGCACGCTGCGCTGCACGATGCATTCGTCGCCGAGGCCTCGGACGACGGTGGTCGCGATGTGGTTGCATCCTGAGGCGCCAGTGGTGACGAACCAGGTGCGGCTCGCGCCCCAGGCCTCCGCGGCGAGTTCCTGCGCGCGCATCAGCGGAGTGACCCGTCCCGGGGTGACGAGTCGCCAGGTCGACTGGTCGACGTTGCTGAAGAGCATGGGGAAGTCGATCGCCAGCCCCTCCGCGCCGACGAGACCGGAGACTCCCGGCGCGTTCTCGGCGCTGCCATGGTGGGCCGGCACGTGCATCCGCTGCCAGTCGTGCGCGGCGAGCGCCCGCAGCCCGTCGGCGAAGGGCGCCTCGAACTGCTGCGGGGGGATTTCGGCGTCGCCCGTCGGCTCGGCGACGTCGGTGGCATCGGCTACTCCGGCGGCTCCTGAGAGTCCGGCGAAGAGGAGGTCATCGGTGATCCGGACGTCGGTGGCATCGGTGACATCGGCTGCGGCTGCGGCGGGAACGGTCATGATCCCCAGCGTAGGGAGCGCGGGGCATCGCCGATATATCAGGAATTGGTGCATATAGACATACGATGTATGCCATGCTCAACCTGCAGCAGTTCCGCGTCCTGCTCGCGATCCGCGAGAACGGCAGCCTGACCCGGGCGGCCGAGGCGCTCCGCTACGGCGTGCCGACCGTGACCCACCACCTGAACGCGCTGGAGGCGCATCTGGGAACCGCGCTGGTCGAACGGGCCCGAGGCGGAGCACGGCTCACGCCGTTGGGGGAGTACTTCGCCGATGAGATCGAGCCGGTGCTGGCGCGCATCGACCGGGCGGAGCGCTCCCTCGTGGAGCGACGAGATGCCGGCCTCGCGACCCTGCGGATCGGCACCTTCGCCTCGCTCGGATCCCGGCTCCTCCCGGCGGCGATCGCGGCGCTCCAGCGCCGAAGCCCGGTCCGCATCGAAGCGATCGAAGCAGAACCGAGGGAAGTGGTGCGCCTCCTGCGCAACGGGGACGTCGACGCGGGTCTCATCTACGACACCTCGGCGGAGCCCGCGTTCGATGCGCCCGACCTCGCGCTGCACCCGCTGCTGTCGGAGCCGTACCGGGTGATGCTCGCCGCATCGAGCCCCTGGGCGGAGCATGCGGAGCTCGACTTCGCCGACCTCTCCGAGGTCGCCTGGGTCTGCAGCCGGAGCGGGGACGAGGCGTCTGACCGCGTGCTGCAGCGGACGTCGCAGGCGGTCGGCGGCGAGATCCGCGAGCTGATGCGGACCGACGACCTGTACATGATCCACGGACTGGTGGCAGAGGGACTGGGCTTCGCGCTCACCACGGAGGCCGCGGTCGACGCGGACTTCGACGTCGTACTCCGGCCCGCCGCACAGGATCTGGGCGAGCGCCGGGTGTCGTTCGTGACGCGGAGCGGTCCCGTACCCGCGGTCGTGCGGTGGCTCGGTCGGATCCTCCAGGCGCGGACTCACGACGGTGACGAGGGCGGCTCCTCGGGCTGAGGGATCCTCCGCGTGCGGCGCGCTACAGTGGCAGCATGAGCGACGAAGCAGCACCCCGGTTCGACCCGATCGAGGCGAGTATCGAGCAGACGCTGGCCGCACTCGACGAGGGGCGGGTGAACGCCGTCGAGCTCGCCGAATGGTGCTTGCGCCGCATCGACCGGCTCGACCGGAACGGTCCGCGGCTGCATGCGGTGCCGGTGCTGAACCCGGAGGTGCTGGAGCAGGCCGCCGAGAGCGATCGCCGACGCGCCGCCGGGCACGCCCGTCCGCTCGAGGGCGTGCCCTTCACGGTGAAGGACTCCTACATGGTGCAGGGGCTCACGGTGGCTTCCGGATCCCCGGCCTTCCAGGAGCTCGTCGCGCAGTGGGACGCCTTCTCCGTGGAGAAGCTGCGCGAGGCCGGAGCGGTGCTCATCGGCAAGACGAACATGCCGCCGATGGCGGACGGCGGCATGCAGCGCGGCGTCTACGGGCGCGCCGAGAGCCCCTACAACCCGGGATACCTCGCCGCGGCGTACGCCTCCGGCTCGTCGAACGGATCCGGCGTCTCGACCGCGGCGAGCATGGCGGTCTTCGGCATGGGGGAGGAGACGGTGTCGAGCGGACGGAGCCCCGCCTCCAACAACGGGCTCTGCGCCTACACGCCCAGCTGGGGCATCCTCTCGATCCGGGGCAACTGGCCGCTCTTCCCGGCGCGCGACGTGGTCGTGCCGCACACGCGGTCGATGCCCGACATGCTGCGCGTCCTCGACGTGCTGGTGCAGGACGACCCGATCACCCGCGGCGACTTCTGGCGGAACCAGCAGGCGGTCGCGCTGCCGAAGCCGAGCGAGCACCGTCCCGGCTCCTACCGCGATCTCGTGGACCCCGACGCGCTGCGGGGACGGCGCTTCGCGGTGCCGCGGATGTATCTGGGCCGGGATCCGCGATTCCCGATCGCCGTGCGACCCTCGGTGCTGGCGCTCTGGGATCGCGCGCGCGAGCGGCTCGAGCGGTTGGGTGCGGAGGTCGTGGAGACGGATTTCCCGCTGATCGAGCAGTACGAGGGGGACCGCCCGGGGCAGGAGAACGTGGCCGCGCTCGGTGTGCTGCCCGAGGGCTGGATGGACACCGAGTTCACCGACTTCCTCGCCTTCGGCTGGGACGACTTCCTCCGCGCGAACGGGGACCCCGCGATCCCCGACCTCTCGGTCGTGGATCCGGATCTCATCTTCCCGACCCCGCCCGGCACGCTGCCCGACCGCTACGAGGAGATCGACGACTACGAGAACCGGTACCGGGCGACGGTCGCCATGGCGAAACAGGGCATCCCCGATCCGCGCGAGCGGGCCGATTTCGCCGAGGGTCTGCGCGCACTGGTGCAGCTGCGCGAGGAGCTCTTCGAAGCCTGGCTCGGCGAGCAGGGCTTCGACGCGATCGTCTTCCCCGCGAACGCCGACGTGGGGCGCGAGGACGCCGAGCGGGATCCCGAGGCTGCGGATCACGCCTGGTCGAACGGGGTGTTCTTCTCCAACGGGAACTACGCGTTGCGGCACCTCGGGATCCCGAGCATCACTGTTGCGATGGGGGTGATGACCGACATCGGTATGCCCGTCGGGCTGACCTTCGCCGGCCGCGCCTACGACGATCCCGCGCTGCTCGGCTATGCGACGGCCTTCGAACAGCAGGGGCCCGCCCTGCGGCAGGCTCCGCCGCTGCCCGAGGACTGAGCCCGCGCGCCGCAGCCGAGTGCCGTGCCGCGGTTCCGTTCCGGTGCCGGGCGGACGGCTGGGGGCTCGCCGGTGGACGAGGCGGCGTCCCGCGCGGCCTAGGATAGAGAGCATGTCTAAGGTGCTTTCCTCCCTGCCCGTCGGCGAGCGCGTCGGCATCGCGTTCTCCGGCGGCCTCGATACCTCCTGCGCGGTGGCGTGGATGCGCGACAAGGGCGCCATCCCCTGCACCTACACCGCCGATATCGGCCAGTACGACGAGCCTGACATCGACGGCGTCGCGGATCGCGCCAAGGAGTACGGGGCCGAGATCGCCCGCTTCGTCGACGCGAAGCGCCCCCTGGTCGAGGAGGGCCTCGTCGCCCTGCAGACGGGTGCGTTCAACGTGCGTTCCGGCGGCAAGACCTACTTCAACACGACGCCCCTCGGCCGCGCGGTCACCGGCACGCTGCTCGTGCGCGCCATGAAGGAGGACGGCGTCGACATCTGGGGCGACGGATCGACCTACAAGGGCAACGACATCGAGCGCTTCTACCGCTACGGGCTCATGGCGAACCCGGCGCTGCGCATCTACAAGCCGTGGCTCGACAAGGAGTTCGTCGAGGAGCTCGGCGGTCGCCAGGAGATGAGCGAGTGGCTCGTCGCCCACGGCTACCCCTATCGGGATTCCGCGGAGAAGGCCTACTCGACCGACGCGAACATCTGGGGCGCGACCCACGAGGCCAAGCGCCTCGAGTTCCTCGACACCGGCCTCGACATCGTCGAGCCGATCATGGGGGTCGCCGCCTGGCGCGACGATGTCGAGGTCGCGACGGAGGAGGTGTCGGTGCGCTTCGAGGCCGGCCGACCGGTCGCGATCAACGGCGTCGAGTTCGACGACCCGGTGGCGCTCGTCTACGAGGCGAACGCGATCGGCGGGCGCCACGGGCTCGGCGCCTCCGACCAGATCGAGAACCGCATCATCGAGGCCAAGAGCCGCGGCATCTACGAGGCGCCGGGCATGGCGCTGCTGCACATCACCTATGAGCGCCTCGTGAACGCGATCCACAACGAGGACACCCTCGCGAGCTACCACAACGACGGACGCAGACTCGGTCGCCTCATGTACGAGGGCCGCTGGCTCGATCCGCAGTCCCTCATGCTGCGCGAGTCGCTGCAGCGATGGGTCGGCTCGGCCGTCACCGGCGAGGTCACCCTGCGCCTGCGCCGCGGCGACGACTACACGATCCTCGACACCTCGGGCCCGAACCTCAGCTACCACCCCGAGAAGCTCTCCATGGAGCGCACCGTGGGCGCCGCATTCGGACCGGAGGACCGGATCGGCCAGCTCACCATGCGCAACCTCGACATCGCCGACTCGCGCCAGCGCCTCGAGCAGTACGCCGCGCTCGGCATGGTCGGCGGTGCGACCGCCGAACTGGTGGGTCGCCTCGAGGCCGGCGGGGCCGAGCAGATCGCCGACGCCGTGGGCGGGATCGACGAGGAGGCCGACGAGCTCGGCCTCAGCGCGGCATTCGACGCGGGCACCGACTGAATGCCGCCAGGGCGTGTCTCGTGGATCTTCGTCGTTGCGAGACACGCCTTAGCGCTGGTACTCGTGGCGGACGAGGTTGACCGTCGTCGTGTAGGTGAGCTCTGGCCTCCATTGACTGTACATGCCGGTGAGGGTCAGATTGATCGTCGGGCGTGTGATCAGCAGAGGATTCAGCGCGCCTTCGAAGTACGCGGTGCTCCACATCTGCGGGTTCACGCCGGAGGTCGTGGTGTCCGGTGGGCAATAGGTTCCGCCGTCTCCTGAAACCGGTGTCGTCTTCACGGTCTGCGGAACCGTGCCGATGGGCACGCCGTCCCGGTCGGTGGCGAAGTTCGGCGAGTCGTAGCCGTTGAGGAACCACGCCTCGGTCGGGTTGTCGGGGTTCCAACCCACGGTACCGGTACCGGTGGAGGTCGTCTCGGCCTGGCAGAGTATCTCGCCGCAGCCGAGACCGGCCCAGCACGGGTCGTGCGACCACTTCGCATAGTCGTTCTGGGAGTACTGCCACGTGTAGGGCTGCGAGATCGGGGCTCCCCAGGGCCCCGAGGTCCAGTCGTAGAACCTGCCGAAGTCGGCGGCCTGCCCGATCAGCGTCTTGGTCATCGTGCGATCGATCCGCTGTTCCAGGCCGCAATGCTCAGCGGTACAGCTGCCGGTCGGCGCTTCGGGCCACGAGATGACGGTCGTGACCGTGCCGGTGTAGCCGATGCATGGGCCGGCGTAGAGGAGCCTGGGATCGCCCTCGATCGGATCGAGCTCGAACGTGATGTCGGGGGCGAGCACGATGGCGACCTTCGCTCCGAACTTGACGAACGGCGTGGCGGTGAGATCGATGCAGCGGGGGCCGCGCAGCGTGCGGTGGTAGGGGTCGTCGTTCGGCGACGGCGCTTCCATCCTGAAGCTCACGCCGGTCGTCAAGCCCGCTTCCACCTCGTAGGGCTCCGGAACGAACGGCACATCGGCGATCGTGACCGACGTGGTCAGCCCGAGGTCGAGCTGAGCGGTGGCCTCGCGATCGTCGGCTGCGCGGAAGACCGCGAACGGGTTCGCCGTGCCGGTCCCGCCCTTCTCCCCGTCGATGTAGTAGAAACCCGTGTACGCGCGGATCCCACCGGTCACGGAGAGGGATCCGCCATCTTCCGAGCTCGGATTGCTCACCTGAACGACGCCCTCGCCACCGAATTCTATCGTCAGTCCGGTGCCCGGGATCGGGATGCCGCCCGGGAACTCGCCGGAGACCGTGCAAGAGACCGAGGCACCGCCGAGGAAGGTGAAGGTGATCGAGATGGCGCCCTTCGACGAGAAGTCGATGGAGCGCCCGGACAAACTGACGTCGAGGTTTACGGATCCCTCATAGGCGACGCCGACGGAGATGATCTCACGCGGGTCGACGGATCCACCGCAGTTCCAGTGCTCGGATTCGAGGAAGTCCATGCCGATGGATCCGGGCATTCCCGGGATCGCGGAAGCCCCCGGCACCACGCTCCCGGAGGCTGCCGGGCTCGCCACCTGCTGAGAGTCCTCGATCTCGCCGGCGAAGTGGGCGTCGTACTCGTCGAACGACTCCGACAGCGAGTTGATGCTCTGCAGCGTGACGCGCGTCCTCCCGTTGCCGAGCGCCTCGCTCGCGACGACGCGGCCGAGATAGGGGGCGCTCTGCGCCGAGCGGACGAAGAGGTGATCGCCCACCTGGGCGCCGCCGGAACTGGCCGCCAGATCGATGATCCCTCCTTCGCGCTCCGCCAGGACGTCGCCTGCGGAGAGCAGGTGCGTGCCGGCCTTCGGCGTGATCGAGAGCATCTGATCGGCAGAGGCGGCATCGATGTACCCGCCGAACATCGTGGTCGCGACGGCATTGGTCTTCTTCTTCGACTTCGTCTTCGGCGCCTTTGCCTGCACGGCGATGGCGCGATCCTTCGGCACCGGCACCCAGACCTGCTGCGCGGCCCCGGTGGAGACTGCGGAGACGAGCGGCGTGCCGGTGCCGCGAGAGTTCGCCCATATCTTGACGCTCCACCCCTTCGGTGCGTTCAGCGTCACGGCCACGGCTTTCGCCGACTTCGGGATGCCGCTGGTCCCTGCGATCGTGATCTTCTTCTTCGAGGTCGACGACAGCTTTCCGCCGGTGGGCCGGGCGGGCGCGACGAGCGTGGTCGTCCCCGCACTCCAGCCGAGCACCTGGAGTCGCACGCTCGCCTTCCCGCTCAGCGCGCTCAGCGAGATCCGGCCCGACGCATCCGGGGTGACGACGGCGAAGGAGGTCTGGCCGGCCGTCGCGAAGCCGATGCCGCGCGCCGGCCTGCTCGCCCCGCGCGTCGAGAGCGCCAGCGTGCCCGCCTTGGCCTTCGAGGTCCGCACGGCGACGATGACAGAGGCCGCTCCTTTGGGAATGCCGGAGATGCCGGCTACCTTCACCGTCTTCGTCGACTTCGACACCGAGACGGCCGCGAGCAGGGGCGCCTTCTCGGGCACCACCAGCGCCGAGGTGGTCGGAACCCAGCCGAGCACCTTGACGAGGACCTTCGGGCTGCCGGCGCTCGCACGCACCTGGATCGCGCCGCCGAGACCGACCTTCACGAGCGAGAGATTGGTCGCGCTCGCCGTCTTCCTGTAGCTCACCACCACCGCGCCGCTTCCGGTGTACCCCTTCGCCCGGATCGACACACTGCCGCTCTTCTTCGCTCCGGATGCCTTCACCGAGACGAGCACCGAGCCGGCCAGCGCGTCGGGCAGCGACTTCTGCGTCGTGATCGCCACCGACGACCACGACGAGCCGAGGGTCTTCGACCCGCGCACGGTGAGCGGCTTCGACAGGGAGACCAGGTCTCCGCCTTTCGCGGTCTCGGCTCCGCCGGCCGTCACTTCCAGAGGTTCCGGGCGCGGCTCAGACTGCTCGGCCGCGGTGTCCGGCTCTTGCGGTGTCGCCTCGGCCGCGGGCGTCGGCGGCGATGGCGTCTGTTCCGCAGGTGCCTCAGGGGAGGGTTCGTCGGCGAGTGCGAGCGAAGGAGCGAGCGCGACGACCAGTGAGATCGCGAGTATCCCGCTCAGCGCGACCACCGCAGTTTTCCGCTGTTTCATGCGGCGAGTGTATGGCTCGGTGCGGGAGTACCCGTGACAGATCCGTAATTCGTACGGCCATAGGTTCTCGATGACCTTCGGCTGATGGCCGGGCGCGATGCGGGTGTGCATGACGAGGGGCTCCGGATCATGATGATCCGGAGCCCCTCGTCTCGTCGTCGCGGAGCGCTCAGGAAGCGCGGCGGGCGCGAGCGGCGCGGCGCTTCAGGGCGCGGCGCTCGTCTTCGCTGAGGCCGCCCCAGACGCCGGAATCCTGGCCGGTGTCCATCGCGTACTGCAGGCACATCTCGGTCACCTTGCAGCGGGCGCAGACGGCCTTCGCTCGCTCGATCTGGTCGACCGCCGGGCCGGTGTTGCCGACTGGGAAGAAGAGCTCGGGGTCTACGGTGAGACAGGCTGCCTGTTCGCGCCAATCCATGGGTTCCTCCTTGTGTGCACGTGCGCGCGCGAAAAACCCACCGGTGGCCGGTAGCCTGATCTCGCGCGATCAACTGGTTGTGGCTGAGCATGCTCACACCAGCGTGCGCGAAACTCGATGAAATATATGTTTCCATGAAACATTACGTAAGGCAATAGTTTTTTTGTCACTTATAGGAAAGGTCCCAGTCATGACCGCTTCTCCCGCCGGCCAGCTGCGCTCCCGACGGGCCTGGGGGATCCTCCTCGCGCTGCTCGGAATCGAGACCGTGGCGGGCGTGATCGCGCTGATCCCGCTGGGGGTCGCCTTCTTCGCGGCTGACGGCGAAGAAGCCGGTCAGCGGGTCAGCGTACTGCTCGGCGGGCTGCTCGCGATCGTCTGGATCGCCGTCACCTTCACCGGCGCCCTGCGCGCCCGGGCGAGCTGGGCGCGCGGTTCCGCGCTGACGCTGCACGTGCTGATGTTCGCCGCCGGGACCGGGATCCTCCAGTACGGGCTCGCCGATTCGTGGATCGGCTGGTCGCTGGTGATCGCGGCCTTCGTCGGCTTCTTCTCGGCGCTCGCCGCGCGGCCCGAGTACACGGCCGCGGCCGATGAGGACGGCACCACCACGGAGGTGTGACCCTCGCGAGTCTCCGAGGCAGGGCACGAGGCTGTCGCCCCGGTGTCACCCCGAGGCGCAACCGCCGGGCCGCTCAGACGCCGAGCAGTTTGCGCACGCGCCCGACGTGCCCGGTCGCCTTCACGTTGTAGAGGGCGTGCTCGATCCTGCCCGCCTCGTCGATCACGAACGTCGAACGGATCACGCCGATGTAGGTGCGACCGTAGTTCTGCTTCTCCCCCCAGGCGCCGTAGGCCTCGAGCACGGTGTGATCGGGGTCGGAGAGCAGCGGGTAGGTGAGGCCGTCGCGCTCGGCGAAGCGCGCCTGCCGCTCGGGCTGGTCGGGGGAGATCCCGAGCACCGTGTAGCCGGCCGCCTCGAGCGGAGCGATCGAATCGCGGAAGTCGCATGCCTCGGTGGTGCAGCCCGGGGTCATCGCCTCCGGGTAGGTGAAGAGGATCGCCTTGCCGCCGCGCAGTTCTGCGAGGCTGCGGATCGCCCCGGACTGGTCCGGGAGGGCGAAATCGGGGGCTGGCGTTCCGGGCTCGAGGATCACACGTGCGGTCATCCCACCAGCCTAGCGAGGTTCGGGCAAGCGCTCGGTCACCCGATCGCCCGCCGTGCGAGACGGTGCGAACCCGCGCTCGTTCCCGCCTATTTGAGGAGCCGGCGCAGCGAATCGACCCGGAGCGCTCCCGCCGCGTCGAGGCGTCCGTCGGCGATCGCCGCGTCGAGCTCGCAGTCGGGCGCGTCCTCGAGATGGGTGCAGCCGCGGGGGCACTCCTCGATGATCTCCGCGAGATCCGTGAAACCGCGCAGGATCCCCTCGCTCGTCACATGGCCGAGACCGAACGAGCGTACGCCGGGAGTGTCGATGACCCAGCCGGAATCACCGCCCGCAGCGCCGGGCGTCGCGGCGCGCAGAGCGACTGAGGAGGAGGAGGTGTGGCGGCCCCGACCGGTGACCTCGTTGACGCGGCCGGTCTCGCGTTCGGCCTCCGGCACGAGCGCGTTGATCAGCGTCGACTTGCCGACGCCGGAGTGCCCGACGAACACCGTTGTCCGGCCGGCGAGCGATTCCCGGATCTCGGCGAGGGGCTCCGATCCGCGGGCCGAGCGGAACACGGGCACGTCGAGCGCCGCGAAGTGCCCGAGGAACGGTTCGGGGTCGGCGAGGTCCACCTTGGTGATGCAGAGCAGCGGCCGGATCCCGGCGTCGTAGGCGGCGACGAGATAGCGATCCACCAGGCGCACCCGGGGTTCGGGGTTCGCGGCGGCGATCACGATCAGCATCTGGTCGGCGTTCGCCACCATGACCCGCTCGAGCCGGTCGCTGTCGTCGGCGCTGCGCCGCAGCACGGTGCGGCGCTCCTCGAGCCCGACGATGCGGGCGAGCGAGCCCTCGTCGCCGCTCGTGTCGCCCACCAGCTGGGCGCGGTCGCCGATCACGATC
>NZ_JBHSRW010000006.1:0-27819 GCF_042659205.1 Leucobacter soli | reverse complement strand
CGCCTCGCCGTCCGCCACCGAGGCGCGGCCGGCCATCGTGCTGCCCGATGAGCTGCCGAGCGCCGGTCCGAGCGCGGCACCCGCGGCGGTGCCGGAGGACAAGATTCTCGTCAGCGCCGATCATCCGATGGCCGCGCTCTACATGCAGACCCCGTTGCCGCCGGACCTTCGGGGGAATCGCGGCGCCGGCGTGCTCATCTCGGTGCTCGCTACCGTCGTGTTCGCCGTGCTCTTCGCCGCCCTGCTCTACTTCTGGATCGGTCTCGACTCCACGCAGTCGGCCCTGCTGGACGCCGGCCTCTGGCCGTTCGCCGGAGCGACCGCGGCGTTCTTCATCGGCATGGTGCTCCTGGTGGTCATCGTCGGTCGGGCCGGATGGTGGGCCTACGTGCTGGGCGGCTTCCTCGTCGGAGCGCTCGCCTGGGCCGCCACCGTGGTGAGCGCGGCCTACTCCTCCTACCTCTTCTACGGCGGCACCGGGCTCGCCGCGCTGCTGCCGGGCGGCAGCATCACGCCGCTCGGCGTCATCGAGCATTTCGGGCTGACGCTTCCGGCGATCGCCGCCGGCGTGATCGCGCGCGAGGTCACCGTGTGGTTCGGCGCCTGGATCGGCTCGCGCGGCCGTCGCGTATCCCGCAGCAACGCCGAGGCCGTCTCCGAGTACGAGGCGGCGCTGGCCGAAGCGCAGGCGAAGCGGCCATGAGCGAGGACCGGCCCCACGAACGGCGCCGCGGTGTGACCCGCGGCTACGTCGTGGGTCTGGTCGCCGCGACCGTGATGGTCGCGCTGGCGCTGGTCGTCGCGAGCTGGGGCATCCTGGGGATGGTCCTCCGTCGCGAGCCGGTCGACACCCCGGGTCTGGGGTTGGCGGCGGCCGAGCTGATCCTCCTGCCCGCACTCGCGGCGCTCGCCCTCGGGCTCTGGCTGCAGACGCTGGTGCTGCTGCGCGGGCGCCGCACTCCTCCCTGGGCGCACGTCATCGTGCTCGGCGGGGGAGCGTACTTCATCTGGTGCCTCGGCGGCGTGCTCGCGGGGATGCCGATCTCCGATACGTGGCTCAGTCCGTTCGCGCTCGCCCTCGCGCTCACCTGGGCGCTCTGCTCCTTGCTCTTCTGGGCGGTGCTCGCTCGGCGCGTCTACACGCAGCGCCCCGTGCCGAAGTGGCCGTGGGAGAAGCGCGGCGACGAGGAGGGACCCGACTGGAGGCGGCCCGAGTCGGATGGGGAGGATCCGCGATGAGCGCACCCCCGAACGGGTCGAGCGGCGACCCGATCGAGGCCCGGGTCGGCGCCGCGGTCGATGCCTGGTTGCGATGGGTGCCGACCTGGCAGCCGGGAACGCACCGCGGACGCTCCCGGATGTGCCGCCGGTGCACCGGATCCCCCCTGCTCGAGGCTGCCGGCATCGCGGGGAAGACACCGCACCAGGTGGCGCACGCACTGACCAGCCGCATGCAGCGGATCATCGACCGGGCGGTCGAGGACTACACGCAGCGCGAGCTTCCCGCGTTGCACGCTGAGTTGAGTGGCGAGCAGATCTGGCACGCGGGCGGATTCGAGCCGGGCGCCGGCCTCGATCCCGAGTACGATGGCCTCGACCTCGACCCCGAGACCGATGACGAGCAGCCGTTCCTCTTCACGATGGCGGGGCTCGCCGAGGAGACGAAGCCGGAGCCGCCGCTGCCGCGCCCGCCGCTGAACGCGGCCGAGAAGCAGCAGCTGATCCGCGAGATCGAACTCGCCGACAGATACGCCGACGATGCGGGGCGCCGCATCTGTTTCGCGCTGGCGGAGCATCGTGCCCGGATCCTGGCCGCCGTGGAGCGTTTCGTCGAACCCCAGGTGCAGGCCATGCTCGAGGAGCTGAGTCGGCATCTCGAGCCCCCGCAGTAGCTCGCGGAACGCTCGATCCTCGAGCATTCTCCCTCCCCCTATTGCGGCCCCGCTCCCGCGCTCCTCCTTTACCTCGCTCCTCGCGCTCCTCCTTTACCTCCTTGACCTCGCTCCTCGCGCTCCTCCTTTACCTCCTTTACCTCCTTTACCTCCCTCTCCTTATCTCCTTGTACCTCCCTTCTCTCCCTCTCCCTCTCCTTCTCCCTTCTCCTTTCTCCTTTCTCCTTTCTCCTTTCTCCTTTCTCCTTTCTCCTTTCTCCTTTCTCCTTTCTCCTTTCTCCTTTCTCCCTCACCTCCTCTCTCTTCTCTCTCACCCTTCCCCGCACCCGCAGCAGGATTGCACCGATCTGCAGAATCGCACAGGCATCCTGCATAAATCGGTGCTTTTCTGCAGATCGGTGCAGTCCTGCAGCCGCAAGCAGGTGAGACGGGACCCGGAGCGCCCGAGCGGTAGACGGAGAGCGCCGAGTCAATCCCGACCGTGCCTCCGCTTCGCGAGGTGAAGTCCGCGTGCCACCGCCTCCTGAACCAGGAACTGCACGCTCGGCCAATCAAACATGATCTGCTCGTAGCTCACGCGGATGACGTGGTAGCCCCGGAGCTTGAGCTCGATGTCGTGCTTGTTGTCGGCGGTGCGCTGGGCCCCGACGTGATCCCGGCCGTCGATCTGAACGACCAGCCGGTCGCCGATGAACAGGTCCACACGATGCCCGTACAGCCATATCTGAGGGCGGATCGGCACTCGCAGCCAGGCCAGGCGCGTGCGGAAGATCGATTCGAGCCCGGAGTCGGCGTGCGGAGAGCACTCCCGCACCAGGTCGCGCGCCGCCCCCACGAACGGGAGCGACTCGAGCTTCGCGTAATCGATGAGCTGCTTGTTGAGCGCCGATTCCCAGATCGCGAGGGCGAAGTCGTGGCTCTGACACTTCGCGGTGTACATCAGCACGTTCTCGAGCGGGTCTTCGAGGGTCGACGGCGTGCGCGGCACGATCGGCGCCGACCAGTGCACCCGGCACGACGGAGCTTCGATGTGTCGGCCGCCGGGCGCTGCGACATGCGGGTGCTTCGGCCGCTCGGGGACCCAGAGACCGAGACGCCTGGCCTGCGTGACGCAGCTGAGGATCACGCCCCTGTCGGCGGCGGCCTGGAGATCGCCGTCGGTATCGGGGAGGGTGATCCAGTTCCGGCGAAGACGGCGGACGGTGCCTGCGCGCACGGCCTTCGCGATTGCGTGACGGGAGACTCCCTGCGCCTGCAGGTCCCGGCTCCGGACGATGCCGTCGGCGGCGCGCATCTTCTCGAGGAGCAGCATGTCAGCAGTGTGCCGTCTCGCAATCCGTGGAATCGGCGCTTCGCACGAACCTGTGCAGAACTCGTCGAACGGATCGAAGAGGGGCCCTTGTGGACACCGAATCCGGGAAGGGAAGGGCGCGGCAGGCGAGGCCTCGGGCAGGGGTTCGCGTGCAGGATCGCACCGATCCGCAGAATCGCTCAGGGATATCTGGAGAATCGGTGCATTCTTGCAGATCGGTGCGATCCCGCAGATCGGTGCGATCCCGCAGATCGGTGCACTGCTGCAGCTGCCGGATCACCCCCTCGCCGGCGGACCTCCGGCGAGGGAGGCGAGCACGCCCGATCCTCGAGCATCGTATTGCGGAACAGTGCCGAGGCCGCATATAGTTGAGTGTTGGTGTGTTCCACCGTCATTTGCTGTGCAGACAGCGAGAGACGAGGGAGTCTCCGACAGGGTTCCTCGGTCTGACCGATACCCCCACGGCATAGCTGCACTCGGTTGCCCGAGCATTCGCGAGGGGAACAGCAGCTCCGCGTCCGCGCAAGCGGTCGCACATGCTTGACCATGTAAGCATTCCTGTCACCGTGCAGGAACAAATAGGAGAATCAGTGCCTACTATTCAGCAGCTGGTTCGCAAGGGGCGCACGCCGAAGGTCTCCAAGACCAAGGCTCCCGCCCTGAAGGCGAACCCCCAGCAGCGCGGCGTGTGCACCCGTGTGTACACGACCACCCCGAAGAAGCCGAACTCGGCGATGCGCAAGGTCGCACGTGTGAAGCTCTCCAACGGGACCGAGGTCACCGCGTACATCCCGGGTGAGGGCCACAACCTGCAGGAGCACTCGATGGTGCTCGTGCGCGGCGGTCGTGTGAAGGACCTCCCCGGTGTGCGCTACAAGATCGTGCGCGGCGCGCTCGACACGCAGGCGGTCAAGGATCGCCAGCAGGCGCGCAGCCGTTACGGTGCGAAGAAGGAGAAGAAGTAATGCCTCGCAAGGGACCTGCTCCGAAGCGCCCCGTCGTCGCCGATCCGGTGTACGGCTCGCCCGTGGTGAGCCAGCTCGTCAACAAGATCCTGCTCGACGGCAAGAAGGGCCTCGCGGAGCGCATCGTCTACGGTGCGCTCGAGAACGTGGCCGACAAGTCGGGCCAGGACGCCGTGACCGTGCTCAAGAAGGCGCTCGACAACGTGCGCCCCACCCTCGAGGTCCGGTCGCGTCGCGTCGGCGGCAGCACCTACCAGGTGCCCGTCGAGGTGAAGCCCCACCGCGCCAACACGCTGGCCCTCCGCTGGCTGACCAGCTACGCGAAGGCTCGTCGTGAGAACACGATGACCGAGCGCCTCACCAACGAGATCCTCGACGCTTCGAACGGCCTCGGCGCCGCGGTGAAGCGCCGCGAGGACACTCACAAGATGGCCGAGTCGAACCGCGCGTTCGCCCACTACCGCTGGTAGTCGCCTGCCGAGGCGGGGGCGGGTCGCGCTGAGCGGCCCGCCCCCGCCCGCGGGTTCCGCCCGCACCACTCGAACTTTTCACCCCCACCTGGAGGAGACCCCGTGGCACAAGACGTGCTCACCGACCTGAGCAAGGTCCGCAACATCGGCATCATGGCTCACATCGATGCCGGCAAGACGACGACGACCGAGCGCATCCTGTTCTACACGGGTGTGAACCACAAGCTCGGCGAGACCCACGACGGTGCCTCGACCACCGACTGGATGGAGCAGGAGAAGGAGCGCGGCATCACCATCACCAGTGCCGCGGTGACCTGCTTCTGGAACAAGAACCAGATCAACATCATCGACACCCCCGGGCACGTCGACTTCACCGTCGAGGTGGAGCGCTCGCTCCGCGTGCTCGACGGGGCCGTCGCGGTCTTCGACGGCAAGGAGGGCGTCGAGCCCCAGTCCGAGACCGTCTGGCGCCAGGCCGACAAGTACGGCGTTCCCCGCATCTGCTTCGTCAACAAGATGGACAAGATGGGCGCCGACTTCTACTTCACGGTCGACACCATCGTGAACCGCCTCGGCGCCAAGCCGCTCGTGATGCAGCTGCCGATCGGCTCGGAGAGCGACTTCGTCGGCGTCGTCGACCTGCTCACCATGAAGGCGTTCGTCTGGGAGGGCGACTCCAAGGGCGACGTGACCCTGGGCGCCAACTACGAGACCCAGGAGATCCCGGCGGATCTGCAGGCCAGGGCCGAGGAGTACCGCGCGCAGCTCGTCGAGACGGTCGCCGAGACCGACGACGCGCTGCTCGAGAAGTTCTTCGGCGGCGAGGAGCTCACGATCGACGAGCTCAAGGCGGGCATCCGCAAGCTCGTGGTCAACAACGAGATCTACCCGGTCTACTGCGGCTCCGCCTTCAAGAACCGCGGCATCCAGCCGATGCTCGATGCGGTCGTCGACTTCCTGCCGAACCCGCTCGACGTGGGCTCGATCGAGGCGCACGATCCGCGTGACGAGTCGATCGTCATCGAGCGCAAGCCGTCGGCCGACGATCCGTTCTCGGCGCTGGCCTTCAAGGTCGCGGTCCACCCGTTCTTCGGTCGCCTGACCTACGTGCGCGTTTACTCGGGTCACCTCGAGTCGGGCGCCCAGGTCATCAACTCGACCAAGGGCCGCAAGGAGCGCATCGGCAAGATCTTCCAGATGCACGCCAACAAGGAGATGCCGGTCGACGATCTGACCGCCGGCAACATCTACGCGGTGATCGGTCTGAAGGACACCACTACCGGTGACACCCTCTGCGATCCGAACAACCAGGTCGTGCTGGAGTCGATGACCTTCCCCGAGCCCGTCATCGAGGTGGCCATCGAGCCGAAGACCAAGGGCGACCAGGAGAAGCTGTCGACCGCGATCCAGAAGCTCGCCGAAGAGGATCCGACGTTCCGCGTCAGCCTCAACGCCGAGACCGGCCAGACCGTGATCGCCGGTATGGGCGAGCTGCACCTCGACATCCTCGTGGACCGCATGAAGCGCGAGTTCAAGGTCGAGGCCAATGTGGGCAAGCCGCAGGTGGCCTACCGCGAGACCATCCGCCGGACGGTGGAGAAGCACGACTACACCCACAAGAAGCAGACCGGTGGATCCGGTCAGTTCGCGAAGGTGCAGATCGCGCTCGAGCCGCTCGTCGGCGAGGACGCGGGCGACAAGATGTACGAGTTCGAGGACAAGGTGACCGGCGGTCGCGTGCCTCGCGAGTACATTCCGTCCGTCGATGCGGGCATCCAGGACGCCATGCAGTACGGCATCCTGGCCGGCTTCCCGATGGTCGGCGTCAAGGCGACGCTGCTCGACGGCCAGTACCACGACGTCGACTCTTCGGAGATGGCGTTCAAGATCGCCGGCTCGATGGCCTTCAAGGAGGCCGCGCGCAAGGCGAACCCGGTGCTGCTCGAGCCGATGATGGCGGTCGAGGTGCGTACGCCCGAGGAGTACATGGGCGACGTGATCGGCGACCTGAACAGCCGTCGCGGTCAGATTCAGAGCATGGAGGATGCGAGCGGCGTCAAGGTCGTCCGCGCGCTCGTCCCGCTCTCCGAGATGTTCGGGTACATCGGCGATCTGCGGTCGAAGACCAGCGGTCGCGCGGTGTTCTCGATGACCTTCGACTCCTACGCTGAGGTGCCGAAGGCCGTGGCCGATGAGATCGTTCAGAAGGCTCAGGGCGCCTAGAAGCGCCTATCGGTCGGCGATCCTTCCCGTGAGGGATCGCCGACCACAGGTTCGGCTCGCACCATGCGATCCGAGCAAGTAACATAGAGACACACCAACCATGTGCTCGTGCCTGCCGAAACCCTCGGCGGGAAGCGGCACTCGATGTCCTGAGGAGGACCATAGTGGCGAAGGCCAAGTTCGAGCGGACCAAGCCGCACGTGAACATCGGTACGATCGGTCACGTCGACCACGGTAAGACGACCCTTACCGCGGCGATTTCGAAGGTGCTTGCCGACAAGTACCCGTCGGACACCAACGTCCAGCGCGACTTCGACACGATCGACTCGGCTCCGGAGGAGCGCCAGCGCGGCATCACCATCAACATCTCGCACGTCGAGTACGAGACCCCGAAGCGTCACTACGCTCACGTTGATGCCCCCGGCCACGCCGACTACATCAAGAACATGATCACCGGTGCCGCCCAGATGGACGGCGCGATCCTGGTGGTCGCCGCGACCGACGGCCTCATGGCCCAGTCGAAGGAGCACATCCTCCTCGCCAAGCAGGTCGGCGTGCCCTACCTGCTCGTCGCGCTCAACAAGTGCGATCAGGTCGACGACGAGGAGATCCTCGAGCTCGTCGAGATGGAGGTCCGCGAGGAGCTCACCAAGAACGGCTTCGATGGCGACAACGCCCCGGTCGTGCGCGTCTCGGGCTACCAGGCGCTGCAGGGCGAGGAGAAGTGGGTCAACTCGGTTCTCGAGCTCATGGAGGCCGTGGACGAGTCGATCCCCGATCCCGTGCGTGACAAGGACAAGCCGTTCCTCATGCCCGTCGAGGACGTCTTCACGATCACCGGTCGCGGCACCGTGGTGACCGGCCGCGCCGAGCGCGGCACCCTCTCGATCAACAGCGAGGTCGAGATCGTGGGCCTGCGCCCGACCCAGAAGACCACCGTCACGGGTATCGAGATGTTCCACAAGCAGCTCGACGAGGCCTGGGCCGGCGAGAACTGCGGTCTGCTGCTCCGCGGCACCAAGCGCGAGGACGTCGAGCGCGGCCAGGTCGTGGTCCAGCCCGGCTCGATCACCCCGCACACCAAGTTCGAGGGCACCGCCTACATCCTCAAGAAGGAAGAGGGCGGCCGTCACAACCCGTTCGAGACGAACTACCGTCCGCAGTTCTACTTCCGTACGACTGACGTGACCGGTGTCATCACCCTGCCCGAGGACAAGCCGATGGTCATGCCCGGCGACACCACCGACATGTCGGTCGAGCTGATCCAGCCGATCGCCATGGAGGAGGGCCTCGGCTTCGCGATCCGTGAGGGCGGCCGCACCGTCGGCGCCGGCACGGTGACCAAGATCGTCGAGTAAGTCTCACCGACTCGACGAAGAACCCCCGGGAGGATGTCCTCCCGGGGGTTCTTCCGTTCAGGCCGGAGCCGGGTTCAGCTCGTGCCGAGGGCGAGTGCGTCCACCGTCACTCATTGCCGATGTTCTTGTCGAGGTTCTCGCGAACATCCTCGACCTGATCGGCGAACTTCCCGCCGGTGATCTTGTTCGCCAGGCCCGCCGCGCCGTCGAGCAGCTTGTCGCTGATGCCTTCGGCCTGCTCGCTCTTCAGCGCATCCTGCACCTTGTCGGCATTCTCCTTGACGAAGTCGCCGGCCTGCTTGGCCAGCTCTTCGGCCTTCTTCGTGAAATCCTCTGCGGCCATGTGGGATCCTTCCTCGCAGTGTCGCGATGCGACGGGAAGCGAGGCCGGGCGCCTCGCTGCTCTCAGTATGTCGCGGGAGGGAACCCGGAGGCAATGATCGGCTCTGGGCGCGGGCTGTGAGGGATGCGCCCGGCGGCGCGATATTCTCGATAGTGCCGAGCGGTTCGCACGGTGCATGTCCTGGGGAATCGGAGGTTCGTCGTGTCGCAGACCGCAGATGGTCGTTTCGCGCACCTCGCCAGGCTGTACGGCGGGCTGTTCCTGTGCGACGTGATCTGCTGGGCGATCGGCATCCTCGCCGCGCTCGTGCTGCGCTTCGACTTCGACGTCTCGCGCATCCATTGGGGCTGGACGCTGCTGGTGATCGGCGTGACCGCCGTGGCGCAGTTCCTCGGCGGCATCGTCTTCTGGCTCTATCGCGGCAGGTACGAGCGCGGCGGCTTCGACGAGGTGCGGGCTCTGGTGCTCGACACGGTCGCCGTCATGGCGGTGGCCTGGGCCGTCGCCTACCTGGTCGGCTACGGCAACGGCATCCCGCGCAGCACCCTGATCATCGCGGCGCCGATCAGCTTCACGCTCATGGCCGGGGTGCGCTACATGACTCGCCTCATCGCCGAGCGCCGCCTGAAGCCCGGCGGTGGAGCCCAGCGCGTCCTCCTGTACGGAGCGGGCTATCTCGGCAATCAGACCGTCAAGCGGCTGCTCACCGACTCGGCGTCGGAGCTGCTGCCGGTCGGGTTCATCGACGACGATCCGCTCAAGCGCAATCTCGAGGTGCGCGGGGTCCGGGTGCTCGGCGGATTCGACGACCTCGCGACTGTCGCCGCATCGACCCGCGCGAGCGTCCTCCTCATCTGCATCGCCGATGCTGACGCTTCGGTGCTGCGCCGGATCGACCAGGTCGCCGAGCAGCTCGAGCTCTCGGTCATGGTGCTCCCGCCGCTCGACCAGATCCTGCAGAACTCGTCGTCCATCTCCGAGGTTCGGGAGCTCTCGATCGAGGACCTGATCGGGCGGCACCCGGTGCGGCTCGAGACGGAGTCGATCGCGAAGTATCTGCAGGGCCGAGTCGTGCTCGTGACCGGTGCGGGCGGATCGATCGGCTCCGAGCTCTGCCGGCAGCTGGCGCGCTTCGAGCCGAAGGAGCTGATCCTCCTCGACCGCGACGAGACCGCCCTGCAGGCGACGCAGCTCGCGATCAGCGGTCATGGGCTCCTCGACACCCGCGACGTGGTGCTCAACGACATCCGCGACGCCGACGCCCTGGCCGCGATCTTCGCGGAGCGCCGGCCCGAGGTGGTGTTCCACACCGCCGCGCTCAAGCATCTGCCCATGCTCGAGCAGTACCCCGACGAGGCCTGGAAGACGAACGTGATGGGCACGCTGAACGTGCTGCGCGCTGCGCAATCCGTCGGGGTCGGCACCTTCGTGAACATCTCCACCGATAAGGCCGCGAACCCGACGAGCGTGCTCGGTCACTCCAAGCGCGTGGCCGAGAAGCTCACCGCATGGATGGCCGAGCAGACGGGGGAGCGGTATCTCTCGGTTCGCTTCGGCAATGTGATCGGAAGCCGCGGATCGATGCTGCCGATCTTCCGAGCGTTGATCGAATCCGGCGGACCGCTGACGGTCACCCATCCCGATGTCACACGATTCTTCATGACCATCCCCGAGGCCTGCCAGCTGGTGATCCAGGCCGGCGGCATCGGTCGGCCCGGCGAGGTGCTGATCCTCGACATGGGTGAGCCGGTCAGCATCCTCGACGTCGCGAAGCGGATGATCGCCCAGTCGGGCAAGCAGATCGAGATCGTCTTCACCGGCCTGCGCCACGGGGAGAAGCTCCACGAGGAGCTCGTCGGCGAGGGCGAGGGCGATGAGCGCCCGTTCCATCAGAAGATCTCGCACGCGCGGGTCGACACGATCAGCCCGGAGGTCCTCGATCACGAGGGATGGGTCGCCCGCATGGATCTGACCGATGAGGCCGGGGGGCGCGTGAGGTGAGCGGAGCAGCGCTTGCGATGTTCGCCGGGGCGGTGACGCTCGTGCTCAGCCTGCTGCTGCCGCTCGTGGTTCGCCCGATCCTCGTACGGCTCGGGATCATGGACATCCCCAACGAGCGGTCGTCGCACGAGCGACCGGTGCTGCGCGGCCTCGGGCTCGCGGTCCTGATCGCGATGGGGGTCGGGGGCGGGCTGGCGACACTGTTCGCGTGGATCGACGCACCGGATGCGCACGGGTGGGTCTTTCTCCTGATCGTCGGCGCGGGATCCTTCGCGGCGGGCCTGCTGGGCCTGAGCGAGGATCTCCGCGGATTGAGCGTGCCGGTGCGGAGCATCCTGCTGCTGGTGATCGCGCTGTCCGCCTCCGTCGCGCTGATCCTGGTGGCGCGCGCCTCCTTCGCTCCGGGGCGCCTCGGTGCTGCCGACTTCGGATGGGAGACGACCCCGCTGGTCTCGGGGATGTCGATTCTGGGGCTGACACTGCTCGTCGTCTACGGCGTGCTCTTCATCTCGAGCTACATCAACGTCGCGAATTTCATGGACGGGCTGAACGGCATCAGCGGTCTGCACGGCGTCGTGTCCGGGCTCGCGTTCGCCGCAGCCGGAGCGGCCTCGGGCCTCGACTGGCTGCTCATCGCCGGGCTGCTCCTCGCGGCGGGGTTCCTCGGGTTCCTGCCCTGGAACCTGACCAGGCCGGGCGCCTTCCTCGGCGATGTCGGCAGCTACCTGCTCGGCGGCGCGGTCGCGATCACGAGCTTCGCCGCGCTCGTCGCCGGCGTGCCTATCCTCGCCACTATCGGACCGATGGTGATCTACTTCGGCGATGTCGGGGTGACGCTCGTGAAACGGGTACGCGCCGGACGCAAGTGGGACGAGCCGCACAAGGAGCACGTCTACCAGCGTCTGCAGCAGCAGGGCCGCACGCATCTCGCCGCGTCCTCGATCACCACGGCCTTCACCGTCGCCGCCTCGCTGCTCGGGCTGGCCTCGTTCCTCGTCGCCCCGATCTGGTGGCTCGCGCTCCTCGCCGGCGGTCTCGCGCTCGTAGCGCTCTACACGCGTCTGCCGGCACTGCTGGGCCACCGCGGCTGATCCGGCGCCCCTTCGCCGTTCGCCCCGCGCCGCGCGGCCTCGTGCGCGTCGACCCTGAGCTGCAGCCACGCGGTCAGTCGCGTGTCCGCATCGTCGAGGCGGAGGTCGAGGAGTTCCTCGGTCCGCTGCAAGCGGTATCGGACCGTGTTCTCGTGGACGCCGACCCTGCGCGCGGTCAGCGCGACATTGCCGAACGCGCCGCACCAGGCGAGCAGCGTCTCGGCGAGATCCGGATGATCGTTCGCCAGGGCGTCGAGCCCGGGGATTCGCAGCTCGGCGTTGTCGAGGAGCAGCGGCCTCAGGTGCTCGAAGACGAGCGAGGGGCGGAGGCGCTCGACAGTGAGCACCGGGAGGCGCTCGTCGGCGGCGCTCCGCGGGACGCTCGCCAGCAGCTGGTGCGCCAGATCCCGGAGGTGCGAGATCTCCGTCGCCCGCCGGGTGGCGCCGGGGGCGGCGATCCGGGTCCCGCGAGCGATCAGTCGGTCGAGGAGCGGGAGCAGCGGCTCCGCGATTCGCGTCGCCGTATCGACGTCGCCCGCGATCAGCGCGTATACCCGCTGATCCCTGACGGAGGTGACGGCCTCCGGATGATGCAGCGCGAGATGGCGCCGCACGGTGGACCGGAGCTGGGAGAGCATGGAGAGCGGCTCGCCCGGCGGCGGTTCGAGCACCAGCAGTGCGCAGTCGCGGTCCCTCAATATGCCGAGTTCGAGCAGTTCGGTTCCGACGACGCTGTGGCCGTCGAGCAGGGTGCGGAAACGCTCCTCCCGGGGGATCTGGCCGGAGCGGATCGTGCGGATGTCCTCGAGCATGTAGGCGGCGGCGGTGCGCGCCGCGTTCCGCATCGTCCGCTCCTGCTGGTCAGTCAGCGGCCCGTCTCCGGTCGCATCGATCGCCCAGATCGAACCGAGGGGGAGCGCTCCTGCCCGGATGGGGAACGCGACCCTGGCCGCCTCGATATCGGAGCCGGGGTACCTGATCGGGCGCTCGGCGCGGAGGACCTCCTCGTACTGAAGGTCGTTGGAGGGGCTGTCGGGGACGCGGCGGTGCAGGATCCCCTGGGTGCGCAGGGCGTCGATGGCCTGACCGGGGACCGAGGAGTAGGCGATCACGGCTCGACCGAGGTCTTCGACGGCGACGGATCCGCCGAACACCTCCGCGACCTCGTTCGCGAGAGCGAACAGCGGCTCCATGCCCCGTTCTCCGACCAGATCCTCATTGCGGCCACGTTCTCCGAGCAGCCGCGAGAGGAAGGCGTCGAAGAAGCGCCAGCCGATGCCCTCGGACACGCGGATGAATGGGATCCCGACTTCGGCGGAGATGCTCGCTATCCTCGTCACGGCCTCTTCCCCGCACTTGACGGCGATCGCGGCGTAGCGGTTCGCGACTGCGCGAGTCGCCAGCTGCGTGAGTTCCGGCGTCGAGAGCGATGCGCACGAGGGGGCGAGTAGCAGCAGCCCCGGTTCCTCGAGGAGCGAGTCGGTCGACTCGTAGAAGTCGGTCCCCATCACGAGTCGATCCGGGAACGTCGCGACCAGTGGCATCGCGGTGTCGGGGCCGAGGTCGGCGAGCAGCTCGCCGAGGTCCAGACCCTGCGATCGCGTGCTTGTGGAAAACTCACTATACATGGGATAAATCTATGCGATAACTCTAGGGACTGCGCATGGGGATCCGCCTAGGCTGATGCCATCCGATGCCTCGAAGGAGCCGTATATGACCGCGAACGCCGCAGCAGCCACGGCGAGCCTCGACGGGATGCGCGACATCCTCCCCGAGCACGCGGAGGTCGATGAGCTCGGGGAGCTGCGGATCGGCGGCGTGGGGGTCTCGCGACTCGCTGCGGAGTACGGGACGCCGCTGCACATCATCGATGAGGCCGGGCTGCGCGCGCAGATCCGGCGCTTCGTCGACGGGCTCCGCCGGCGGTGGACGAACTCCGAGGTGCTGTACGCCTCGAAGTCGTTCCCGATCGTCGAGATGTACCGGGTGGCGGCGGAGGAGGGCGCATCCATCGACGTGGCCGGGGGCGGCGAGATCGTGCTCGCGCTGAAGGCGGGCGTCGATCCGAAGCGGATCCACTTCCACGGGAACGCCAAGACGACGGATGAGCTCCGACTCGCGCTCGACACCGGCGTCGGCACCATCATCATCGACAACTTCGACGAGATCGACCGGCTCGAAGCGTTGCTCACCGGTCCGCAGCACGTACTGATCCGGCTCATCCCGGGGGTCGAGGCGGAGACGCACGCCTCGCAGGCCACCGGGGGAGTCCGCTCGAAGTTCGGCTTCCCGATCGAGCAGGCGGTAGCCGCGATCGAGCGGATATCGGCGCATCCGCTCATGGAGCTCGACGGAGTGCACGTGCACATCGGGTCCCAGATCCTGAACGTGGATCAGTTCGCCCAGGCGGTGGACAGCATCTCGCGCTCCGGAACCTTCCGCACGTACGATATCGGCGGCGGGCTGGGCGTGAAGTACACCTACGACGAGGTCGCACCCTCGGTCGAGGAGTACCTGGACCGCGTCGTCGAAGCGGCAGCGGCGCACCTGCCGGCCGACGCGCGTCTCGTGATCGAGCCCGGTCGCTCGATCGTCGCCCGAGCCGGGGTCACGCTGTACCGGGTGGTATCGGTGAAGCGCTCAGGGCGGGACTTCGTCGCGGTCGACGGCGGAATGGCCGATCAGCTCGACATCGCCTTGACGGGTCAACGGTACGAGGCGGTGCTGGCGAACCGGATGACCGAGCCCTGGGACGAGGAGGTGCAGATCGTCGGAAGGCAGTGCGAGTCGGGCGACCTGCTCGTCGAGGACGCGCGCATGCCGGCTCCCGCGGTCGATGACCTCGTCGCGCTCGCGACCACGGGCGCCTACTCCTACAGCATGACGAATAACTACAACGGCGCCCTGCGGCCGGCGATCGTCTTCGTGCAGGAGGGAGAGGCGAGGCTCGTCGCCCGCCGGGAGACCTACGAGGATCTGCTGCGGTTGCACGAACCCGTGCAGGAGGCGTGACGGCCGCTCCGTATGTGCCGAGCCCGCCCTCGGGCTCGGTTGCCGGGCGTTGAAGGGAGCGCGCGAAGCGCGCGACACGCCTGCACCAAGGCGCTCAGGGCAAAGCATCGCTTTGCGCGCCGTATGTGCCGAGCCCGCCCTCGGGCTCGGTTGCCGGGCGTTGAAGGGAGCGCGCGAAGCGCGCGACACGCCCGGGTTGCACAGATGGCCGAAGTCGTGTCAGAATAGACAGGTTCAGTACTTTCCGCCTGCGCGGAAATCACTGCCAGGCTGTGCATAGTCACCGGAAGTCGCTCCGACCGAGTCGGAGCGCACGGCGTTCGACTAGGCCGCGGGCAGCGAACACCATACTCGCAGAGCTCGTCGCCGGGCAACGTCCCGGTCGCGCTGCTGTGCGGGTTTTGACAGGTGAACAGAGACCCAGTACTTGCTCACGAGCGGAGTGCCAGGGCGCTGATACGCAAGACGTCCAATGCCGGGCGCGCCGAGGTGTGCGAACGCCGAAGCGCGACAGGTACGACGCAACCAGAAAGAGAGAGTCATATGGCGGCGCAAAAGATCCGCATTCGACTGAAGTCGTACGACCACGAGGTCATCGACAGCTCCGCGCGCAAGATCGTCGACACGGTGACCCGTGCAGGCGCGACCGTGATCGGCCCCGTTCCGCTCCCCACGGAGAAGAACGTGATCGCCGTGATCCGCTCGCCGCACAAGTACAAGGACAGCCGCGAGCACTTCGAGAAGCGCACGCACAAGCGTCTCATCGACATCGTCGACCCGACGCCGAAGGCCGTGGATTCGCTCATGCGTCTCGACCTTCCGGCCGACGTCAACATCGAGATCAAGCTGTAAGGGGGTCTCTGATGTCGAAGAATGATCGCAACGTCAAGGGTCTCCTGGGCACCAAGCTCGGCATGACTCAGGTCTGGGACGAGAACGGCAAGGTCGTTCCCGTCACCGTCATCGAGGTGGCCCCCAACGTGGTCACCCAGATCCGCACCGCAGAGGTCGACGGCTACAGCGCCGTCCAGATCGCCGCGGGCCAGATCGATCCCCGCAAGGTGAACCAGCCCACCGCCGGCCACTTCGCCAAGGCGGGCGTCACCCCGCGCCGCCACCTCACCGAGGTGCGCACCGCCGATGCCGCCGAGTACGCGCTGGGCCAGGAGCTCACCGTCGAGGGCGTGTTCGAGGCCGGCCAGAAGGTCGACGTCGTCGGCACCTCCAAGGGCAAGGGCTTCGCCGGCACCATGAAGCGCCACAACTTCAAGGGCGTCTCCGCCTCGCACGGCGCGCACCGCAACCACCGCAAGCCCGGCTCGGTCGGTGGCGCAGCCACCCCGGGTCGCGTGTTCCGCGGCCAGAAGATGGCCGGCCGCATGGGCAGCGACCGCGTGACCGTGCAGAATCTGGTCATCCAGGCCGTCGACGCCGAGAAGGGTCTGCTGCTCGTCAAGGGCGCCGTCCCCGGTGGCCGCGGCCGTCTCGTATTCGTTCGCAACGCAGTGAAGGGGGCGTAGTTCATGGCTACCGCAACCAAGCTCGACGTCGTCGACGCCAAGGGCAAGAAGGCCGGTTCGGTCGAGCTCCCCGAGGCGCTCTTCGGTGCTGAGACCAATGTGCCGCTGATCCATCAGGTGGTCACCGCTCAGCTCGCCGCTGCGCGTCAGGGCACGCACAAGACCAAGAACCGCGGCGAGGTCAGCGGTTCCGGCTCGAAGCCGTTCAAGCAGAAGGGCACCGGCCGCGCCCGTCAGGGTTCGATCCGCATGCCGCAGCACCGCGGCGGCGGCGTCGTGCACGGCCCCGTGCCGCGCGACTACTCGCAGCGCACGCCGAAGAAGATGATCGCCGCGGCGCTCCGCGGGCTCCTCTCGGATCGTGTCCGCGGCAACCGTCTGCACGTGGTCGATTCCTTCGGCATCGCCGAGAAGCCGAGCACGAAGGCGGCCCGCGAGATCCTCGCCGCGCTCGCCCCGGGCAAGCGCGTGCTCGTCGTCATCGACCGCGAGGACGAGGTGAGCGCGCTCAGCCTGCGCAACCTGTCGCACGTGCACACGCTGTTCCAGGATCAGCTCAACGCCTACGACGTGGTCGTCAGCGACGATCTCGTGTTCACCAAGGCCGCGTTCGACGCCTTCGTCGCCGCGCGCACTGTTGACAGCACTGCGAAGGAGGCCGCGAAGTGAGCCTGAATAAGTCCGTCCACGACGTGATCATCCGCCCGATCGTCTCTGAGAAGAGCTACGCGCGGATCGACGCCAACGGCCAGTACACCTTCGAGGTGCAGCCGACGGCCAACAAGACCGAGATCAAGCTCGCCATCGAGCAGGTCTTCGGTGTGAAGGTCGCCAAGATCAACACGCTCAACCTCAAGGGCAAGACGCGCCGGACCAAGTTCGGCATCGGCAAGCGCAAGGACACCAAGCGCGCCATCGTCACCCTTCGCGAGGGCACCATCGACATCTTCACGGCTGCGCTGTAGCTCGGAAGCGAAGAGGAACAATCATGGCAATTCGTAAGTACAAGCCGACGACTCCGGGTCGTCGCGGTTCGAGCGTCGCTGACTTCGCGGAGATCACGCGTTCGACCCCCGAGAAGTCGCTGCTGCGCCCGCTGCCCAAGACCGGCGGCCGGAACAACCAGGGCCGGATCACCACCCGTCACATCGGCGGCGGCCACAAGCGCCAGTACCGCGTCATCGACTTCCGTCGCAATGACAAGGACGGCGTGAACGCCAAGGTCGCTCACATCGAGTACGACCCGAACCGCACGGCACGCATCGCGCTCCTCCACTACGTGGACGGCACGAAGCGCTACATCATCGCGCCGAACAAGCTGAAGCAGGGCGACATCGTCGAGTCGGGTCCCTCGGCCGACATCAAGCCCGGCAACAACCTGCCGCTTCGCAACATCCCGACCGGTACCGTGATCCACGCGATCGAGCTCAAGCCCGGTGGCGGCGCCAAGCTCGCCCGCTCGGCCGGCGCCTCGGTCCGCCTCGTGGCGAAGGACGGCCCCTACGCGCAGCTGCGTCTGCCCTCGGGCGAGATCCGCAACGTCGACGTGCGCTGCCGTGCGACGGTCGGCGAGGTCGGCAACGCCGAGCAGTCCAACATCAACTGGGGCAAGGCCGGCCGTATGCGGTGGAAGGGCGTCCGCCCGACCGTCCGCGGCGTCGTCATGAACCCGGTCGACCACCCGCACGGTGGCGGTGAGGGCCGCACCTCGGGCGGTCGTCACCCGGTCAGCCCGTGGGGCCAGAAGGAAGGCCGCACGCGCAAGGCGAACAAGGAAAGCGACAAGCTCATCGTGCGTCGCCGGACCGTCGGCAAGAAGCGTTAAGCGGCAGGTAGGAGAGAGTAGAAGATGCCTCGCAGTCTCAAGAAGGGCCCCTTCGTCGACAACCACCTGCTCAACAAGGTGGTTGCCCAGAACGAAGCCGGTACCAAGAACGTGATCAAGACCTGGTCGCGCCGCTCGATGATCATCCCGGCCATGCTGGGGCACACCATCGCGGTGCACGACGGCCGGAAGCACATCCCGGTGTTCGTCACCGAGACGATGGTCGGTCATAAGCTGGGCGAGTTCGCCCCGACCCGCACCTTCCGCGGCCACGTGAAGGACGACAAGAAGGGCCGTCGCCGCTAACCCGGCGACGCGAAGGAGGAAGAGAAATGGTGGAGTCGATCGCACGCGTGCGTCATATCCGCGTCACCCCCCAGAAAGCCCGTCGTATCGTCGATCTGATCCGCGGCAAGAACGCGCAGGAGGCCCTGGCCATCCTGAAGTTCGCCCCGCAGGCCGCCTCGGAGCCGGTGTACAAGCTGGTCGCCTCGGCGATCGCGAACGCCCGGGTCAAGGCCGACAACGAGAACCTGCGTCTCAACGAGGACGAGCTCGTCGTGGCACGTGCCTTCGTCGACGAGGGCGCCACGCTCAAGCGGTTCCGTCCGCGCGCCCAGGGCCGCGCGTTCCGCATCAACAAGCGCACGAGCCACATCACGGTCATCCTGCAGACCGCCGATGAGCTCGCGGCCGCCAAGAAGGGAGCCTAAGGTATGGGCCAGAAGATTCATCCCTACGGCTTCCGCCTGGGGGTCACCACGGACCACGTCTCGCGCTGGTTCTCGGACTCGACCAAGAAGGGTCAGCGTTACGCCGACTACCTGGCCGAGGACATCAAGATCCGCCAGCACCTGGCGACCACCCTCGATCGCGCCGGCGTGAGCCGTATCGAGATCGAGCGCACCCGTGACCGGGTCCGCGTGGACATCCACTCGGCTCGCCCGGGCATCGTGATCGGTCGTCGCGGCGCCGAGGCCGAGCGCATCCGCACCGATCTCGAGAAGATCACCGGGAAGCAGATCCAGCTGAACATCCTCGAGGTCAAGAACCCCGAGGCCGACGCCCAGCTGGTCGCTCAGGGCATCGCCGAGCAGCTCGCCGCCCGCGTGGCCTTCCGCCGCGCGATGCGCAAGGGTCTGCAGGGCGCCCAGCGCGCCGGCGCCAAGGGCATCCGGATCCAGGTTTCGGGCCGCCTCGGCGGCGCGGAGATGAGCCGCTCGGAGTTCTACCGCGAGGGACGCGTGCCGCTGCACACCCTCCGCGCGAACATCGACTACGGCTTCTACGAGGCGAAGACCACCTTCGGCCGTATCGGCGTGAAGGTCTGGATCTACAAGGGCGACCTCACCAACAAGGAACTCGCTCGCGAGCAGGCGGCCCAGAAGCCGTCGCGTGATCGCGGCGACCGCCGCCGTGCGCCCCGCGGCGCACAGGCCGAGGCTGCGCCCGCCGCAGCAGGAGCGGAGAAGTAAGTCATGCTGATTCCCCGTCGAGTCAAGTACCGCAAGCAGCACCACCCGAGCCGCAGCGGTCAGTCGAAGGGCGGCAACACCGTCACCTTCGGCGAGTACGGCATCCAGGCCCTGACCCCCGCTTACGTGACCAACCGTCAGATCGAGTCCGCTCGTATCGCGATGACCCGTCACATCAAGCGCGGCGGCAAGGTGTGGATCAACATCTACCCGGACCGCCCCCTCACCAAGAAGCCCGCGGAAACCCGCATGGGCTCGGGTAAGGGTTCACCGGAATGGTGGGTCGCCAACGTCAAGCCCGGCCGTGTCCTCTTCGAGGTCGCCGGTGTCGACGAGCAGCTGGCTCGTGAGGCGCTCACCCGCGCCATCCACAAGCTGCCGCTGAAGGCCCGCATCGTCAAGCGCGAGGAGGGCGACGCATAATGGCAATCGGAAGCAAGGATCTGGCCATCACCGAACTCGACACGTTCGAGGACGAGAAGCTGGTGGAGGAGCTCAAGAAGGCGAAGGCCGAGCTGTTCAACCTGCGGTTCCAGTCGGCCACGGGCCAGCTGGAGAGCCACGGCCGCGTGCGCCAGGTGAAGCGCGACATCGCGCGGATCTACACGGTGCTGCGCGAGCGCGAGCTCGGTATTCGGGCGACGCCCGCCGCAGAGCCCGCCCCGGCGAAGAAGGCCGCGGCCAAGAAGAGCACGAAGAAGACCGAGCCGGCGGAGGACGCCGCTGCTGAGGCAACCACCGAGACGAAGGAGGCCTGAGGATGGCTGAGGTCGAAACCGAGCAGCGCGGATACCGCAAGGCCCGTCGCGGCTACGTCGTCAGCGACAAGATGGACAAGACCATCGTCGTCGAGGTCGAGGATCGCGTGAAGCACCCGCTCTACGGCAAGGTCATGCGCCGCTCCTCGAAGGTGAAGGCGCACGACGAGCAGAACACCGCCGGCATCGGCGATCTCGTGCTCATCCACGAGACCCGCCCGCTGAGCGCCACCAAGCGCTGGCGCCTGGTCGAGATTCTCGAGAAGGCGAAGTAAGCCTCGGGCTTACTGAGTGAAGGAGTAACCAAGTGATTCAGCAGGAATCCCGACTCAAGGTGGCCGACAACAGCGGCGCCAAGGAGTTGCTCACGATTCGCGTGCTCGGCGGGTCCAAGCGCCGCTACGCCGGTCTCGGCGACACGATCGTCGCGACCGTCAAGGACGCGATCCCCGGCGGCAACGTGAAGAAGGGCGACGTGGTCAAGGCCGTCGTCGTCCGGACGCGCAAGTCGACTCGTCGTGCCGATGGCTCGTACATCAGCTTCGACGAGAACGCCGCCGTCATCCTCAAGGCCGACGGGGAACCCCGCGGCACCCGTATCTTCGGACCGGTCGGTCGCGAGCTTCGCGACAAGCGGTTCATGAAGATCGTTTCGCTTGCACCGGAGGTGATCTAGCTCTATGGGCTCCAAGATCAAGAAGGGTGACCTCGTCGAGGTCATCTCGGGTCCCTCGCAGGAGCGCGGCGGCTACAAGGGCAAGCAGGGTCGAGTCATCGCCGTGCTGACCGAGAGCGACCGCGTCGTCGTCGAGGGCGTGAACTACGTCACCAAGCACGTGCGTCAGGGCGAGTCCTCGCGCGGCACGAAGGAGGGCGGCATCGAGACCCATGAGGCCCCGATCCACGTCTCCAACGTGGCCGTCGTCGACCCCGAGTCGAAGAAGCCGACCCGCGTCGGCTTCCGCCTCGAAGAGGTCGAGCGCGACGGCAAGAAGAAGACCGTGCGCGTGCGCTACGCCAAGAAGTCCGGGAAGGATCTCTAATGTCCGAGACTGCAGTGGCTGAGAAGATCCAGCCCCGACTGAAGCAGAAGTACCGCCAGGAGATCATCCCGGCGCTCCGCGAGGAGTTCGACTTCGCCAACATCCACCAGGTTCCCGGTCTCGTGAAGGTCGTCGTGAACACCGGTGTCGGCGAGGCCGCCCGCGACAGCAAGGTGATCGAGGGTGCGATCAACGATCTCACCCTCATCACCGGCCAGAAGCCCATGGTCACCAAGGCCCGCAAGTCGATCGCGCAGTTCAAGCTGCGCGAGGGCCAGGCCATCGGCGCGCACGTCACTCTCCGTGGCGATCGCGCCTGGGAGTTCCTGGACCGTCTCATCACGCTCGCGCTGCCGCGCATCCGCGACTTCCGGGGCCTCTCGCCCAAGCAGTTCGACGGAAACGGCAACTACACGTTCGGTCTCACCGAGCAGAGCGTGTTCCACGAGATCGATCAGGATAAGATCGACCGGGTGCGCGGTTTCGACATCACCGTCGTGACCACCGCCAAGACCGACGACGAGGGTCGTGCGCTGCTCAAGGCGCTCGGCTTCCCGTTCAAGGCCGAATAACAACCGAATAGTCCAAGCGGATCGGCGCCCCTCGGGGCGCCTATCCGCATGTCACCCAGGTCGCCGGTCGTGTAACGGCCGCGCGATACCAGGCGAGAAAGTTGAGTCACTTATGACGATGACCGATCCGGTCGCAGATATGCTGACCCGGTTGCGCAACGCCAACTCTGCGCACCACGACGTCGTTTCGCTCCCCGGCTCGAAGCTGAAGGAGCGGATCGCCGAGATCCTCAAGCGCGAAGGCTACATCGCGGACTGGAACGTGGAGGGCGCCCGAGTCGGCACCACCCTGACCCTGTCGCTGAAGTACGGCCCCAACCGCGAGCGCTCGATCGAGGGCATCAAGCGGGTGTCGAAGCCCGGCCTCCGCGTCTACGCGGGTTCGACCGAGATCCCGAGCGTGCTCGGCGGCCTCGGCATCGCGATCCTGTCCACCTCCTCGGGTCTTCTCACCGACCGCGAGGCCGAGCAGAAGGGCGTCGGCGGCGAAGTGCTCGCCTACGTGTGGTAATCGCAAATGTCACGTATCGGTAAGCTTCCCATCGCCGTTCCCGGCGGTGTAGACGTAAAGATCGACGGCCAGCAGGTCTCGGTCAAGGGCCCGAAGGGCGAGCTCTCGCTCGTCGTCGCCGAGCCCATCCGCGTGTCGCTCGAAGAGGGCCAGGTGCTCGTCACCCGTCCCGACGACGAGCGCGACTCCCGAGCGCTGCACGGCCTGACCCGCACGCTCATCAACAACGACATCATCGGTGTGACCGAGGGCTACGCGAAGCAGCTCGAGGTCGTCGGCACGGGCTACCGCGTGCAGCAGAAGGGCGCCGGCCTCGAGCTCGCGCTCGGCTTCTCGCACCCGGTCCTGTTCGACGCGCCCGAGGGCATCACGCTCGCGGTCGAGGGCAGCACCAAGATCACCGTCAGCGGCATCTCGAAGCAGGCGGTCGGCGAGGTCGCCGCCAACATCCGCAAGCTGAAGAAGCCGGAGCCCTACAAGGGCAAGGGCATCCGCTACGCGGGCGAGAACGTTCGTCGCAAGGCTGGAAAGGCTGGTAAGTAACCATGGCTGCGAGTATCACCCGTGCAAAGGGCCGTTCGGCTGCGCGCATCCGCCGCCACGCCCGCCTGCGCAAGAAGATCGTCGGCACCGAGACGCGTCCCCGTCTCGTGGTGACCCGTTCCTCGCGTCACGTGTTCGTGCAGGTCATCGACGATGCCAAGGGCCACACCGTGGCCTCGGCCTCGACGATGGAGGCCGATCTCCGCGCCTTCGAGGGCGACAAGACCGCCAAGGCCCACCGCGTGGGCGAGCTCGTCGCCGAGCGCGCGAAGAGCGCCGGCGTCGAGGCCGTGGTGTTCGACCGCGGCGGGAGCAAGTACGCCGGCCGCGTCGCAGCGATCGCCGACGGCGCACGCGAAGGGGGGCTGACCCTGTGAGTGAAGAGACGAAGGAGCAGGAAGTGAACGCAGAGGCCCAGGTCGAGGCGTCGACCACCGAGGCCGCGGCTGCGGAAGCCCCGGCTCAGGATCACCGCAACGAGCCCCGCGAGCAGCGCCGTGGCAGCCGCGATCGCGGCACCCGTGGCGAGCGCGGCGGCCGGGATCGCGCCGAGAGCCAGTTCCTCGAGCGCGTGGTCACCATCAACCGCGTGTCGAAGGTCGTCAAGGGCGGCCGCCGCTTCAGCTTCACCGCGCTCGTCGTGGTGGGCGATGGCAACGGCACCGTCGGCGTCGGCTACGGCAAGGCGAAGGAAGTTCCCCTCGCCATCTCGAAGGGCGTCGAGGAGGCGAAGAAGAACTTCTTCCGCGTGCCTCGCGTCGGCAACACGATCCCGCACCCGGTGCAGGGCGAGGCCGCTGCCGGCGTCGTGCTGCTGCGCCCCGCTGCCGCGGGTACCGGTGTTATCGCCGGTGGCCCCGTCCGCGCCGTGCTCGAGTGCGCCGGCATCCACGACGTGCTCAGCAAGTCGCTCGGCTCGTCGAACACCCTGAACATCGTGCATGCGACCGTCGAGGCGCTGCAGCAGCTCGAGGAGCCCCGCTCCGTCGCTGCCCGCCGCGGCCTCGACTTCGACCGCGTCGCCCCGGCCCGCCTCGTGCGCGCCGAGGCGAAGGCCGCGGCCGACGCAGCAGCCAAGGCGAAGGCAGGTGCGTAATGGCCACCAAGAAGAGCCTGCAGATTACGCAGACCAAATCAGTTATCAGTGAGAAGCAGAACCAGCGCGACACGCTGCGCAGCCTGGGCCTCCGCAAGATCGGTCAGACGGTCGTGCGCGAGGACACCCCGGTGAACCGCGGCTACGTGCGCGCGGTCGCTCACCTGGTGAAGGTTGAGGAGATCGACGCATGAGCGAGAACACACAGGAGGAGCGCGAGCAGGTGCTGAAGGCTCATCACCTGCGCCCGGCTCCCGGAGCGAAGAAGGCCAAGACCCGCGTGGGTCGCGGCGAGGGCTCGAAGGGCAAGACCGCGGGTCGCGGCACCAAGGGCACCAAGGCGCGCTACCAGGTGAAGGCCGGCTTCGAGGGCGGGCAGATGCCGCTGCACATGCGCACCCCGAAGCTGCGCGGGTTCAAGAACCCGTTCCGCACCGAGTACCAGGTGGTCAACGTCGCCAAGCTGGCCGAGCTGTACCCGAAGGGCGGCGAGGTCACGATCGAGGATCTGGTCGCCAAGGGCGCGGTTCGCAAGAACCAGCCGGTGAAGGTGCTCGGCGACGGCGACCTGCAGGTCAAGCTCGTCGTCTCGGTCGACAAGGTGTCGGCCGCGGCTGAGCAGAAGATCGTCGCCGCTGGCGGCGAGATCAAGTAACGTCCGTTCGGGCGTGAAAGGGGCCGGGAGCGATCCGTTCCAGACAGGAGCGGATCGGCCCGGCCTCATCGCTTTCAGCCGCGCACCCGCACCGCCGCGGGCCGGCGAAACCGCGGTGACACACGCTGTTCACCGCGGGTTGTTTCGTCCGTGTAGGCTGATGTATTGGCTGCGTTCTCGCGCGAGCCGCAAGACTTTTCAGGAGGCACGCTGTGTTCAGTGCGATCGGCCGGATCTTCAAGACGCCCGATCTTCGGCGGAAGATTCTCTTCACGCTGGGTATCGTCGCGATCTTCCGTCTCGGATCCTTCGTCCCCGCACCGTTCGTCAACTTCGACTCCGTGCAGGCGTGTCTGGTGGCGCAGCAGGATGCGTCCGGGCTCTACCAGATGATCAACATGTTCAGCGGCGGTGCGCTGCTGCAGCTGTCGGTCTTCGCGCTCGGCATCATGCCCTACATCACGGCCTCGATCATCGTGCAGCTGCTGCGCGTCGTGATCCCGCACTTCGAGACCCTCCACAAGGAGGGCCAGACCGGCCAGGCGAAGCTGACGCAGTACACGCGCTATCTCACGATCGCGCTCGCCGTCCTGCAGTCGACCACGCTGATCACGGTCGCGCGATCCGGCATGCTGTTCGGCTCGCAGGCGAGCGACGCCTGCCGCAACCTGGTCTCCCAGGAGTGGTGGACGATCCTGATCATGATCATCACGCTCACCGCCGGCACCGGCCTGATCATGTGGTTCGGCGAACTCATCACCGAGCGCGGCATCGGCAACGGCATGTCGCTGCTGATCTTCGTCTCGATCGCCGCCCAGTTCCCGAGCGCGCTGTGGAGCATCAAGGTGCAGAACAGCTGGGAGGTCTTCTTCCTGGTCATCGCGGTGGGGCTCGTCGTGGTCGCCGCGGTCGTGTTCGTTGAGCAGTCGCAGCGCCGCGTCCCGGTGCAGTACGCCAAGCGCGTCGTCGGCCGCCGCAGCTACGGCGGCAGCAGCACCTACATCCCGATCAAGGTGAACATGGCGGGCGTGATCCCGGTCATCTTCGCCTCGGCGATCCTCTACCTGCCGATGCTCATCGCCCAGTTCAACCAGCCGGGTATCAACGAGGAGCCGAAGCCCTGGGTCGTCTGGATCGAGAACAACCTCGTGCAGGGCGACGATCCGCTCTACATGCTCGTCTTCTTCCTGCTGACGGTCGGGTTCACGTTCTTCTACGTGCAGATCACCTTCAACCCTGAAGAGGTCGCCGACAACATGAAGAAGTACGGCGGCTTCATCCCCGGCATCCGCGCCGGCCGGCCGACCGCCGAATACCTCAACTACGTGCTGAACCGCATCACCAGCGCCGGTTCGCTCTACCTCGGCCTGATCGCCCTCATCCCGCTGATCGCGCTCGCGTTCTTCAACGCGAACCAGAACTTCCCGTTCGGCGGCGCATCGATCCTCATCATCGTGGGTGTCGGTCTCGAGACGGTCAAGCAGATCGACGCGCAGCTGCAGCAGCGCCACTACGAAGGGCTCCTCAAGTGACGGCTCCCCGACAGATCCGCCTCCTGATCGTCGGCCCGCCGGGTGCGGGCAAGGGCACGCAGGCCGAGCGGATCATCGCACGCTACGGGGTGCCGTGGATCTCGACGGGCGACATCTTCCGGGCCAATATCAAGGCGGGAACGCCGCTGGGGCAGCGGGTCTCGCAGCTGATCGAGGCCGGCAAGCTGGTGCCCGACGAGCTGACCAACGAGATCGTCGAGGACCGACTGCGCCGCGACGACGTCGCCGACGGGTTCCTGCTCGACGGATACCCGCGCACGCTGGATCAGGTGCACGCCCTCGATCGGGTGCTGGAGGCGGACGCGCGCGCGCTCGACGCGGTCGTGCTGCTCGAGGCAGACACCGACGTGGTCGTGGAGCGCCTCCTGAAGCGCGCCGAGATCGAGGGACGGGTCGACGATACCGAAGCGGTGATCCGTCACCGCCAGGAGGTCTACGCGGAGCAGACGAAGCCGCTCGTCGAGCTGTTCGAGACGCGCGGCATCCTCGTCGCCGTCGACGGGCTCGGCACGGTCGACGAGGTCTCCGAGCGCATCTTCACCGCACTCGAGCAGAAGCTGGGAGCCTAGCGCCGGCTCGGCCGGTCGCATCGTGCACGCCATGGCCCGCGGATTGCTTCGTCGCTCGATCTACAAGTCCCCGGCTCAGCTTCGGCTGATGCAGGCGCCGGGCGCGGCCACGGCCGCCGCCCTCGCGGCGATGGCCACGGCCGTGCGCCCCGGGATCACTCCGCTCGAGCTCGATGCGATCGCCGAGCAGGCGGTCCGCGACGCAGGCGGCGCCCCGAACTTCATGCTTGAGCCCGGCTACCGGCACACGATCTGCGCGAACGTCAACGAGCACGTCGTCCACGGCATCCCCGACGACCGGCCGCTCGAGCCGGGCGACATCGTCGCGCTCGACGCGGGCGCCGTCGTCGACGGCTGGCACGGTGACGCGGCGATCACGGCCGTGCTGCCGGATGCGTCGCGACCGGACCGCACCGACGCGATCGAGCGGCTCAGCCACGTCACCGAGCAGGCGATGTGGCGCGGCATCGCCCGGCTCGCCACCGCCTCCCATTTGAACGAGGTGGGAGAGGCCGTAGCCGCCTATGTGCACGCGAACAGCGATTTCGGCATCCTCGAGGACTACATCGGGCACGGCATCGGCCGCCGGATGCACGAGGATCCCCCCGTCTTCAACGTGCCGGTGAACCGTCGCGGACCCGAGGTCAAACCCGGCCTGGTGGTCGCGATCGAACCGATCATCTCGGCGGGCGGCATCGACACGGTGGTCGAGGACGACGACTGGACGGTCACCATGGCCGACGGCTCGCTCAGCGCCCAGTGGGAGCATTCGGTCGCCGTGCACGCGGACGGCATCTGGGTGCTCACAGCGCCCGACGGCGGCGCGGCGGGGCTGGCCCCGCTCGGCGTCACTCCGGTTCCGATTCCCTGACGCGTTCGGTGCGTCGCAAGCCCCGGTGCAGTTCAACGCCGGTGCAGTTCGGCGCCGGTGACCGTCAGCACTCGGGATCCGCGCTCAGCCCCGCGCGCGCCGGATCAGCTGTGCCCGGGCCTCGTCGACGACCTCGAGCGCCGCGATCGCCGCGTCGAGGG
>NZ_JBHSRW010000005.1:0-35449 GCF_042659205.1 Leucobacter soli | reverse complement strand
GCGGGGTATGGGACGGGCATGATGCCGGGGGTTCCTTTCGGTACAGGATTACCCTCCATCAAACACGACACGATTCAGTTCCCTCGATGCCGACGCGTACGAGAAGGCCGTACATGAGGATGAACGCGGTGAGGGCCGCGTAGCCGGCGGGGGTGGTGGGGAACTCGGCGTCTGCGAGGTGTTTCCCATTGTGATCAATGACGGCCGCGTGGTGCGTGTCTGAGTGGGTATCGATACCGGCGTAGATCTCGCGTTGTTCCGCGATGTTTGTCATGATGGATCTGCCTTTCCGCGTTTCGGTTGGGAGGCAACCGACTAGGCGGGCAGACAGGACGTTGAAGAGGCCTCTAGACCAGGCTCCTATAAGGTCATGTCCGCCTGGTCGGGCCCTGTAATACCTCGCCCGAGTCGACGGATCATTGCAAAGGCACGAAGCCAGTCAGTGGCTGAGTCAGACCCGAACGAGGTACTTATCAGTATCAACGTCAGTGGTAGTCCCTACCCTTGAGAGTGTGTCATCCGACACATCCACACCGAGACAAAGGAGTCTTCCTTGCGAGTAGCCGCCTACCATTCGATCAACCCCACCGACCCGGATGTCCATCACGTCCACGACAACTGCCCGAGCGGCCAACAGATCCCGGCTTACAACCGACGATCTGGGACCACCGGTTGGCCGCTCTGCAAGCACTGTCGCGATATGTAGTAACAATGCGGGGTTTCGAGCGCTCATCCGCTCGAAACCCCGCTGCAGTTCCCCGCCTCAATCGGCACTGTCAACGGGCCGTGCGCAGTCGGCATCCTTAACAACCGAGACCATACCCCGCACAGGCCGAAAGCCCCCACCTTTCAAGAGTTGGAGGCTTTCCGTGGGTGGATCCTGGGAGAATCGAACTCCCGACATCCTGCTTGCAAACCGGGCACTTGGCCGAAGTCATTCCGATGAGGAGTGCAGCGTGAGCGTCACCAAGGAGATCTATCTCGTTTGCGATCACTGCCTCGACCGGCAGGAGGATTCATTCTGGTACGTCTCAGAGGCCAGGCGTCGGGCAAAGATCGAAGGCTGGGTGCACGAGCGAGGGCACGACTTCTGCGAGGGCTGCACAGCGGACGCATGGGAGCGCGGCGGCGAGTGAGCGTGTCGGCCGTCGAGCGTGCCCAGTTCCGCTGGCACGCTGCGGACATGAACGACGCCATTCTCGACGCCTTCGCGATCTATCAGCGCTCCCAACGTCTCGCCCTCACCACGATCAAGAATCGCCGCCACCTGCTCGACGGGTTCTCCCGGCGCGCGAGCCTCCCGCTGCTCCAGGCGACCACGCAGGATCTCCGCGCGGATCTCGCGCGCGAGGGCGTCGAGCCCGGCACGATCCGCACCGAGCGCGGCGCGCTCCAAGCGTTCTACCGGTTCGCGGTCGAGGACGGCTACCTGACAGTCGATCCGTCTGCGGCGCTCAAACCGGTGCGGGTGCCGAAGAACGTCGCGCGGCCGTTCTCGGTCGCGCAGATTGAAGCGTTGCTCTCGTCCGGGGTCAGGCGGCGTACACGCGCGATGATCCTCCTCGGCTACTACCAAGGGTTTCGGGTGTCCCAGATCGCGCGCGTGCGGGGCGATGACGTAGATCTCTTGTCGGGTCGGCTGCGCACGGTCGCGAAGGGCGACAAGGTGCGGTGGGTGCCGCTGCATCCGGTGATCGCCGAACTCGCGCTCGACATGCCGCGCGTTGGCTGGTGGTTCCCCGCACGCGACGGATCCGACACGCCAATCCAAGGGGCCTCGGTGACGGACATCATCAGCAAGGCGAAACGGCGCGCGGGGATCACGGACCCGAAGCTGACGCCGCACTCACTGCGGCACTCGTGCGGGACCGAACTCGGCGAGGCCGGGGTCGATCTCCGCGTGATCCAGGAGATCCTGCTACACGAGACGATCCAATCGACCGAGATCTACACGGCGGTGTCAGAGCGTCGGAAGCGGGACGGGGTCGAAGCACTCCCGACGTTACGCCTAGCGGCCTAGTCGGTGTCGCTGCTGTCCTTAACGTTGGCGGCGGGGAGCGCGTACCCGAGTAGCGGGATCCCGAGCCCGATCAGGTGGGCGTCCGAGCGGAGCGCGCCGAGCCCGATCAGGAACAGGCCGGCGAGCACGGCGGCGATGTAGGCGATGAAGCGCGCGAGCTGCGCGGGCGTGTAGTTCATTGGTCGTCTCCCGGTTCGTAGATGTGGCGGATGTATTCGGGCGGGGCCGGGGGCGGCCCGAGTCCGCCCCGGTAGATGTGGTCGATCAGGTCGCGGGTGTACAGCCAGAGCGCTTCGTTCGTCTTGCGCGCCCGCTGCACGGACCGCCAGACGGCGAGTCCGACGGTGACGAGCGCAGCGATCAGGCCGGAGCCGAGCAGCGCGGCTGCGGTGATGAGCGACGCCCAGATCGTGCCGGTCATGCGCCGGTCTTCTTGACGAGGCGGGCGAGCTGGCCGCGGAACTCGATAATGTACTTCCCGCGGTTGCGGAGCATCGCGCGCAGGCTCGTGGTCTGTTTCGGCTTGTCGGCTCGGGCGACGGGGTAGTCGAGGATCCGGCGCGCGACGATGTCGGCGAGCTCGTTCATTTCGTCTTTGGTCATGGCGTCCGCGTCTTTCAGGTAGGGGATCGGGTCGACGGGGGTCCCGTCGGGCATGCGGAGGATGAAGTGCAGGTGCGGGCCGGTGCTGTTCCCAGTCGATCCGACATGCCCGATCGTCTGGCCGGCCTTCACGGTGTCGCCGGCGCGCACGGGTGGGTGGTCCTGCATGTGCAGGTAGAGGGTCGTGCAGCGGGCAGAGCCGATCTTCACCATCCAGCCGCCGCCGGTCGTATCCCAGCCGGCATAGGTGATCCGGCCGGCGTGCGCGGCACGGATCCGCGTACCCGCGGCGGCCGCCCAGTCCTGGCCGTCGTGCAGCTCGGCGGGGCGCACGCCGGGGATCGCCGCCCGCCAGCCGAAGCCGTCGGTCTTCTCGCCCTCGGGGAGCGGGTGGGTGAGGGTGAGGCTCATAGCAGCGGCTGATCCGTCCACCAGCACGACGACACGCGCAGATCGGTCGCGGCGGGCTGAGTGCCGTTCCAGTAGCGGGCGAGGACCGCGCCGGCGGACGGACGGAACTCAAGCTGACAAGTGCCGTTCGCGTGGTAGCCGAGCGCGTACATGTTGAACGGCGGGCGCACGTCGTCGACGAGCTGCCCAATCTGGGTGAACGATGCGCCGGTGCTGATCGTGTTCGCCGTGTTGATGGTGAAGATCACGCCGACGTCCACGACGTTCCCGCGGCGCTGCACGTTGTTCGTGGAGATCCCGACCTGCGCGTGCGTGGCGATGATCGGGCGGGAGAGGATGCTGTCCTCGACGAGGTGCCGGTTCTCGATCGCGACGAGGCGGGCCGCGAGCGCGGCATCGGCGGCGTCGATCTCGCCGTAGCGGGAGTTCAGGAGATCGTGCAGCGGGTCGAACGGTTCGGCCGGGTCGATGGGGGTAGTCATCGGTGGGTGTCCTTTCAGGTGATGTCGATGAGGGTGACGGTGGAGCGTGCGTCGGGATACTGCCAGGTGACCGCGTCCACGATCCCGGTCGTACTGTCGGGGGTGATGGTCGCGGTCTGGCCGGGGCGGATGCTGTAGTCGGCGACGGTCTCCCACGACTGGGCGAGGGCACGCTGCATGGCGCGCTCGACGATCCGGCGTGCACGTCCCCGCTTCGTGAGACGCCCGTCGATCCGCTCGACGTAGGCGGACACGTTCCCGGCCCGGTAGGAATCGATCTCGGTGCGGGTGACGCCGGCGGCGGTCTGCCACTGATAGACGAGCACGGCGGTGTCGAAGAACCGGCCGTTGTCGACCGCCCAGTCGTCCTCGACCTCGACGGCCTCGGCACCGATGGTGCAGGCACCGGTCGGGGTGGTGTCGGATGCGAGATGCCAGGCGGCCAGCTCGTCGGCGTAGAGCCGGTAGCCGTGCGCGGTCACGATGGGTTCCAGATAGTCCCAGGCGTTCGTGCCAGGCGTCCACTCGGGGTACTCGCCCTCGTCATCGAGCACGGATTCGCTGCCGGTCGGGCCGGGGGTGAGGGTGCCAAGCTCGGCGGAGGCGAGCACGCGGGCGACAAGCTCGCGGACGGTCGGGATCTGCGGGCGGGTCAGCGCGAGCGCGACGCTGGATTGGGCGCGGATCTCGTCCCCGTTCCACTCGATCTCCCACACGTCCGGGTCCGTGCGGGACCGTCGGGCGGCGGACAGCCAACCGACGAGGGTGACGCCCGGCCCTGCACCGTACGGGCCGCCGATCCCGTTCCAGCGCGTCCGGTACTGCGCCGACATCTCATCGACGGTCATCCCGGCATACTCGGTCGAGACTTGCCCGACGGTCATCCCGGCGTGATCGGCCGACACGTAGCCGACCGTCTCGGAGTCGGAGAACCGGCGCCGGTGATGCACGATGACCTGGGGGCGGCGGCGAGGGTCGAGGAGCCCCGGCACGTCCGGGGCGAGGATCTGGAGGGTGCCTTGCGCGTACGGCGACCAGGCACGGTCCAGGGTAGTGGAGCCCGCGAGCACGGTCACGGGCTGGCCGGCGATGGTCGCGGTCATGGTGTGCTGGTCGATGGTCACGCGGGAACCTCCAGATAGGGGACCTCGATGATGGTGCGCAGCGCGCTCTCGGGGTCGAGGCGCTGCACGAGATCGCCGCCGGCGACGACGTAGCGGAGCGTCTCCGTGTGGTCCGAGATCGCGGCCGTGAGCGTGAGCACGGCCTTCTCGGCGTGCATCGCCCAGCAGGCGTCCGCCTGCGATGCGGTCTCGAAAAAGTAGCGGAGCACGCCACGGCGCGGGCCGGGGTCTGCCAGGCTGACCGCGGGCGTCGGGTCGTAGAGCAGTTCGTGCACGACGGTGCGGGCGGGGCGTGCGGGCTGCCAGTCCATGATGAGGCGCGGGTGCACGTCCGCGGTCGCGGGGTTGCTGGAGGCGATGGTGTCGGTCACGGGGTCCTCTTCCCTGCGCGGGTCTGCACGTCCACGGTCACGTTCCGGGTCTTCGTGAGGAACGCCTGCATCTCGCGGTCGGCATCTGTCCAGTCGAGTTCCACCTTCACAGTGGCCGTGCGGTCCTTCTCGGCGACGGTGTCGATCTCCCGGCCGGCGTCCTTCGTGTCGGCCTTGGTGCCGATACGGGCGGTGCGCTTCTGGGTCGCGGTCTTGTCGAGGTCGCGGGCGGCGTCCTTCGTGTCGGCCTTCGTGGTGACGGTCGCGGAGATCTCCTGACCGTCGAGGATCGCTTCGCCGCCGTCGAGCATGGCGCGCATCTGCTCGGCGTACTTCTCCTGCATCTTCGGGCCGCCGTCGATGATCGCCTGGAGCATGGGCGCGAAGTCGATGCCCTGGTCGAGGATCGCCTGCACCTCGTCCTGCGTCAGACCGAAATCGTCGGCGAGCTGCTGCACGTTGTCGTTGAATGAGACGGTCGCTTCCATGCGCTCGCGCATGCCCTTGAGATAGGCCTCGGGGTCCGCGGCCTGCGTCTCTTTGTCGATGTAGTCGGTCCAGGATCCGACCGCGCTATCGAGGCCGCGCTGCAGCGCGCCCACGGCGTCGGTGTGGGCTTCCTCGGCGGCGGTGGCAGCCTCGGCCTCGGCGGTCAGCTCGGCCGTAAGTGCGGTCAGTTGCCGGTAGTCGTCTTCCGCGCCTTCCTGGATATCGAGGCGTTCCCGGATCGCTTTCGTGCCGTCGTTGAGCGCGTCGCGCTCGGTGCGCAGTTCCTGAGCGCGCTTCGTGCCGCCGGCGCGCGCCTGCGAGAGCTGGGCGAGCTGCCGGTCCAGCTCGTCGGCTCGGCCCTGCATGTCGTCGAGCATGTCGAGCGCTTTGGTGGAGTCCTGCCCGCTCATCGCGTCGAACAGGTCGCGCATATTGACGCCGGTCTTCCCGGCGATGTCGTTGACCTTGTCCAGGTTGGTGACGGCCGACTCTTGCCACAGCTCCCACCATTCTTTATTGTCCTGGACTTCCAGGCTCCACTCGTGGACTTTCGCCGCGATCGCTTCGGCGTCGAGCTGGCCGCCGGCGTCGATCAGCTCCTGCGCGAGTGCTGAGGTCTCTTCGCGGATCTCGGCCGCACGCTCGGCCGACTTCTGCAGCTCGGCGGTGATGAGTCCCACACCGATAGCGGCGGCCGCGCCGGCCGCGGCACCGAGCGGACCGATGTTCGACACGACGCCGCCGAGCGTGCCCTGGATGCCGTCGACGAGGGAGTCGATCGAGCCGTCGAAGCTGGAGAACGTTTCGGACGCGTTCTGGATTGCCTCGTCTTTCAGCTCGCCAAGGTCTTCTTTCGCTCGGGTGGTGCCGTCCTCGACGTCGTCACCGAGGCGGCGACTTCCCTTGCCGGCCTCGCGGATCTTCCGGTTCAGGTCCTCGTATTCGCTGGCGAGTTTCGCCGTATCCTGCCGGGCATCGCTCATCGCGTCTTCCAGCTCGCGGCCGGCCTTGTCGCCGTCCTTCACGACCTCCTGGAGTACGTCCGAAACGTCTTCGAGGGGCTCGACCACGCCACGCGCTACCCCGGATGCGAAGTCGCGCGTGTCAGACGCGATGCTCAGGCTGATGCCCTTTGCCACGGGTTACTTCCCTTCGAATGCTTCATGGATGGTGCGGGCCGCGGTCTGCGTCCACAGCGACGCGAGGCGCGGGATGATCGCGGCCGCCGCCGGATGGAACACGTACCCACGCTGGTTGCGGGGCCGGAGCTGCTGCGTGGTGCGACGGTTCTTCACGGGGAAGGTGCGGCTGCCGCGCCGGCCGGTGTAGTCGAGGCGTTTCCCGTCCGCACCGAACTCGACCGCCCACCACAGCTCGGACGGCTTCAGTCCGCCTTGCAGCGCCCGACCGATCTGCGCGGCTTTCAATGTCACGTTCTGGTCGGAGACCGCGGCCCGCGCGGTCTGCGCGAGCACGCGATGCTCCAGCCGAGTGGCAGCATGCTCGGCGGTCGCACGCTGCCACTCGGGAAGGATCATCTGCCGGGTGTGCTTCCGGATCTGTGCGCGCAGCTCCCGGTCGACGTTCTTCGTCGCGAGGATCACCGCCTGAAGCTCGCGGGAGGAGTGCGCTGAGATCCGGATCACGGGCACGTCCTACGCGTAGGTGTAGGACGCCGGCGCGGACGTACCGGCCGGGGTGGTCACGGTCACGTCCACACTGCCGGCCGCGTCCGCCGGTGCGACCGCGACGACGGTGCCGTCGGTGAGCACCTGGTGCTCGACATCGGCCCCGTCGAACTTGACGGCGGTCGCGCCCAGGAACCCGTGCCCGGTGAGCACGACGGGCTCGCCGCCGGCGGTCGATCCGGTGGCCGGGTCGAGGCGCTGGAGCACGGGCACAGCCGGAGCGGCCGGGCTGAATTCCGGCTTGCCCTGCACGCCGAGCTGCACGGTCGCGGTGCCGTAGGCGTCGATCGAGCCGCCGATCTGGCCGGGCACGATGATCAGGTCCGCGGTGAAGTGCGGGCCGGTCGGGCCGAGCGGGTGGAACTCGACGCCCTCGATCAGCTCGCCCTCGTGCTCCATGAGGAACAGGGCCAGGCTCTCGGGGGTCTCCCAGTCCTGCGCGTAGTCGAGCTGACAGGCGTAGGTCGGGCTCGTCGCGTCGGAGAACACTGCCTCCGGGGTGCCGCCCTTCCACGTCTGGATGCTCGTCGTGGGCGTGAACGTCACGCCGGAGACGTGCTTCTCCAGATTGTGGGCGGCGATCTTGAGCCGGTAGTTCTTGAAGACGCGCGGCTTCACGTCGATCTGCGTCATGATGGTTCCTTCTTTCTGTGTCAGTTCTTCCGGGTGACCGCGTGCACGGTCACGTCATAGGCGAGATGCCGGTCTCCGTAGGTAACCTTCTCCGCGGTCTCCCAGTCGAGCCAGTCGATGCCGTCGATCGCGTAGACGAGATCCCCGACGAGGGTGTCGAGGTCGTCCTCGGCGCGCTGCGGAGTGGACAGGGGCGTGACGACGGTGACGACGAACGTCGCACGATGCTTCCCGATTGGTGCGGCCGGCAGCCGCTCCAGCCGGGTGAGGGCGAGCTGCGCGAACGGCTTATCCGGCACGTCCACGTTCCGCATCGCCGGGATGATCTTCATGCCCGGCAGGTGCGGTTCGAGCGCGTCCTGAAGCTGTTTCCTGATCGAGGCCGCCATGCGAGTCACCCGACCACCGGGACGGCGCGTGCCGGCCGGAGCATCTGCTTCACATGCCAGTCGAGCGGGTGCGTGCTGACCGTGTAGCTGCCTTCCCCGAAGTCCCCAGACGAGGGGGCGGCGAGTGCAGCGTTCCACAGGTTCCGCACATGGGTCTCCTGGGCGCGGCGCAGCGCCGGCCAGCCGGGCCGCTCGGGATCGTCCTCGGCCGGCGCGTACGCCTCGCACGCTTCGCGGGCGGCCTCCAGCAGCTCGGCCAGTTGCGCCTCGTCCTCGGGGGCGTCGAGCCACCGGGCGCGCGCTTCCTCCGGCGTCAGCCAGGTGGTCGGCGCGGCCGGCGACTCGACGTCGTCCTCGGGCATGTCAGCCTCCCACGACCGGGGCGCTGCCGATGAGCACGAACGACTCGGGGCGGATCTCGAACGTCTGGAGGTAGCCGTGGGTGGCGCGGTCCACGCCGCCCTTCGCGATCTCCAGCGCGTCGATCGTGAACGGCACCTCGCCGAGCTCGTCGAACTCGACGCCGGCCTTCGCGCCGACGAGCACGGCCGGCTCGCCCTCGTCGACGAGCGGATCGTCGTCGGCGTCGACGAAGTAGGAGTCCGCGGCCTCGACGACGTACACCTTGCCGGCGTCGGCGGTGCCGCGCAGCTCGGTCGTGATGTCGAACGACACGAACTCGGGCACCTTCTCGTGCGGCGTGTACAGGAGCTGCTCGTACGCGGTCGAGTTCACGATCGCGAACGACGGTTCGTCCTTGGCGCGCTTCACCGCGAGGATCCCCTGGAGGAGCATGCCCAGCGAGTCGTTGTACTCGGAGGGGTACGTCTTCGGCGCGACCGGCGCGCCGGCGAGCTTCAGGAACGTTGCCAGTGCCTTCTCGTCGGACCAGATCGCGTAGTCCTCGGCGATGAGCCGGAACATGGCTTCGATCAGCTCGGCACCGCCGGGCAGGTCGAAGAACTCGCGGGCGATGTCGCCGGCGAACGCCCATCGGGCGAGCGTCGAACCGAACTTCTCCGCGTTCGCGGTGCCGGTGGGCAGCTCGGTCTTGTTCCCGGCCCAGTCGCCGCCGAGCTTGGTCTTCGGGCTGGCCTTGGTGCCGCGCGCCATCTTGAACCCGGACTTGCCCGCGGCCGAGATGTTCGTGCCGAGCGTGCCCTGGTTGATGTACTTCCGGTCGTAGGACTTGCCCTGCCAGAGCTGCCCCTGCCAGGACTCCTGGAGCACGCCCGCACCGGGCAGCGCGCCCGTGCCGGAGATCTTCGTGTCGGTCAGCGCGGCGAGCAGGGTGAGCGCCTGCTGGTCGCCGGCGCGGGCCTGCGCGACGGTGGCGTACAGGGTGGGCAGGTCGTCGGCGATCGACGGGCGCTGGCGGGTGCGGCCGCGGGGCGGCGTGGGCGTCTTGGCCTTCGCGGCGAGCGTTGCGGGCATGGGGTCCTCTTCCTCTTCGGTATCGGTGGTCTCGTCGGGGTTCTCGGTGACTTCCTCGACGACGGTCGTCGTGGTGGTGGTCGTGTCGCCGTCGGTCTCGGTCTCGGTGTCGACGACCATGCGCCACACGTTGCCGTCCTCGTCGACGTACTCGCTCTCGGAGTGCGTGGTCTCGGTGTCGTCGCCGCCCTGCGGGTCGTCCTCGTCGTCGCTCGTGTCCTCGGCGGCGAGGAGCGTTGCGGACGGGAACGCGGGCTTCTCGACGAGGCCGGCGGCGAACAGGCTGCCGGCGATGCCCTTGCCGTCCTTGACCTTCACGCCGGCGACCTCGGCCGACAGGTGCACGCGCCGGCCGGCCTCGATGTCGGAGAGCGCCGCATCGCCGGCGGGGGTCTTCGCGATCGAGAACGTCGCGAGGATCCCGGCGGGTGTCTCGCGCAGCTCGGTGACCGCGCCTACGACGCGCTCCCGCTCGTGCTCGATGTTCAGCGACATGCCGGTGAGGTCCTGCGGGATCTCGACCACGCCGGGCGCGAAGCTGAACCGGCCGATGTTCGACCGGCACTCCTCGCGGTAGGGCAGCAGCAGGCCGCGCACGACGCGGTCCTGCCGGCTGGCGGTGAGCGTGCCGCCGTCGATGATGATGTCAGTCATGATGGTTAGTCCTCCGTGGTCGGGCCGGTCGGGGTCGGGGTGTTGTACAGCTCGTACTTGTCGAAGCGGACGCGGCTGCCGCGCGGCACCACGTCGTCCATCGAGAGCCGGTGCTCGATGGTGCCGGTCCAGAACGGCAGGTCGAGTTCGTAGAACAGGTTCCGCTCGCCGTCCTTGGTCGTGTAGGTGAGGGAGTCGACGCCGGTGGTGCCGTCGAGCATCGACGCGCGGACGTTCAGGTGAGATCCGACATCGGTACGGATCGAGTTCCGGCCCTCGGTGTACAGCTCGGGCTTCAGCTCGCCGTGTGTCTTCAGCTCGACGCCGGGCGGGGTGACGCCGAACGCGCCGCCGGGTGCGCGGCGCTTCTTCGCCCACGCCTTCTCCCACTCGTCGACTTCCTTCTGCGTCATGGTGTCGTCGAGTAGGTGCATCTCCAGCACCGGGACCGGGTTGCTGGCACGGTCGACCCATGCCGCTTCGATTGCGCGCGCACCGCTCAGTGTGGTGCGGCCGACGCCCAGGAGCCCCTCGAAGGGGAAGTTGAACAGGATCACGTCGTCTTTGCGGGCCGGCTCGCCGTCGATCACGATCCGGCCGTCCTCGATCCACCAGGTCCCGAACGGCACCCACTCGGCGTCGAGGATCGGGCCGCGGGCACCCTCGGCGCTGCGCTGTCCGCGGGTCACCTTCCACAGGGCGACGCCGTAGAATATCGCGTCATCGACGGTCCACAACATCCGCTCGTAGGGCGACACAATCGAGTCCGACCGGTACAGGAACGGCGGCTGCTCCTTGGTCAGCGTGTCGCCGGAGAGTGCGCGCAGGGGGAACCCGGCGATCACGGACGTGAGGAGGTTGCGGGCCTTGGACACGGCCGGGATCTCGATCGCGATGTCGCGGGTCATGGGGAGCTGCGCCCGCTGGTCCTCGCTCAGGAGATCGGTGACGATCATCTGCGGGAGCGTGGTGCCGGCCGAGTAGGGCGAGTTGATGCGAAGCTTCGCTGCGCGTCCGATGCCGAACCGGTCCAGGATTCCCATACCCGAAACCCTCGACCCGGCATATCAGGTTTTCTCGAATCAGCGGCGTGTCGCGCTCCTGCGCGGCCTACCGACCTTCGGCGTGTTCAGGTGCGCCCAGCGCTTCCGGTAGGCGTCGTTCTCGCCGGGGTGGCAGCGCTGTTCGTGCGCGACGGCCCGGTCGTGGGCTTCGTCGCGGGACCATGCGCAGGCGCGCCAGGTGCCGGCGCACGACTCGCAGACGAGCACGACGAGGCTGTCGGATGCGTCGATCTTGATGTTCGCCATGATGGTCAGTCGTCTCCATTCGAGGGCCGGTAGCCGCCGGTGCGGCCGGCGTAGTGCTGGTCCCAGTTCCTGAGCGCCCGCGTGGCCGCATCCAGGCAGGTGATATCGCCGCCCCGCTCGGCCGGCGTCCACAGCCACACGCCCCGGTCCGAGCCGCGCACCTCACGTTTCGCGGCGATCTCGACCGCGGCGCTCAGCCCGATCTGGTCGGAGTGGCGGAAGTTGCCGCGGTCGAGATCTCGGAGGACCTGGATACAGCCGGCCGCGTTCTCGTTGTACGTCTGCACGCGCAGCGCCGGCCTCGGCTTCAGCACGGCCGCCTCGGTCGCGGTCTGCTCGGCCTCGCCTATCTTGTCGAACGCGATCGTGGAACCCTTGTAGGTCATCGTGAGTTCCTGCATCCGCTTCGGCAGCCACAGCGTGCCGGGCCGATGGTCGACGACCTCGACGTAGGCGACACCGGCCGGTGTACGCCAGGCCGCGCAGATCGCGGCCACGGACCCGCCAGGCTTGATCGCGAGCCCGAACGCGACACGACCGGGCCGGCGCGGCTTCGACTGCAACGCGGCCCGCTGCCACCAGTCCGCCGGCACCGCGGTCTGCCCGTACGTCTCAGGCCACATCGACAGGTACTCGCGCGCCCACTGCGGCTTGGGGAGCTTGCGCCAGTTCTTCCGCATCTTTTCCAACGTCGTCAGCGTCCCGATACCGGGATGCACGGACGCGAGGAGCTGCATCGCTTGCTCTTCGTCCTCGATCACTTCCCACGGGGTATCCTCCGCGGCGGCGTAGTCGACACCGCCGATGTCGGGGTCGCCCGCGCGGAGCCGGTCGAGGCGCTCCCACAGGATCCCGATGCGGGCCTCGCCGGCGGTGCCGGACACCATGAGCGCGGCACCCTCGCGCGTGTCCTGTAGCGGGATGATGCCGGCGAGGAGGTCCGCGCCCTCCTCGGGGTCGATCTCCTGCGCCTCGTCGATCCAGGACACGTCGCCGGCCTCGCCACGGTACGACTCGGCGTCGGGCTTCAGCACGAGGAACCGGGACCCGTTGTCGTAGTAGATCCCCTTCCCGACCTCGCCGCGCATGATCCGGAACCCGCGCCCGACCGGGGCCGGCGCGCTGAGCTGGTCGGGACCGAACAGGGCGACCGCCTGCGGGGCACGCTTCGGCCGGGTGCCACGCATCCAGGGCGGCAGGTCGGCGTCGTCGGGCGGCTGGATCCGGTCGAGCTGCGTCGCCCACTCGCGCAGCCGCGCCCCGCCCTTCACGCCGGACTGCGCGGAGAACGTCACGAAGTAGTCCGTCCTGGAGAGGCAACGGCCGTGGAGCAGACAGAAGATCGTCGTCGTCTTCGATGCTCGCCGCGGGATCTCCACAACGTACTCGTCCAGGGATACGCCGTCAGTATCGACAGCGTTCAGGTGGTCTGCGATGAGGAGCTGCTGCGGTTGCAGCGGATACCGGCGCGGCTTCATCGCCGCGAGCCGGGCAAGCTCCGCCGCGTCGTCGAGGTCGACGAGCTCGTACCCCATCGACCGGGCACCGCGCAGGAACTCCAGCCGGAGCTCGTCATCTTCCGACGCCGGTCCGTGCCACTTCGGCGCGATCGCACGCGCCCGCACCAGATCCCACAGGTAGAGAGAGAATTCCGTGCTGCCCCCATGCGGAGGTTCGACCGGTCTCTCAAAAAACGGCGACGAATCGGCGACGAGATCCGTCGAGCCGGCGGCGGTCGGGGTCATGGTCACCATGCCCGGATGTCCTGCGCTGCTCGACGACGGCCATTCGTGACCCGCGCACCGGCCTTGCCGCCCGCGATCTGGTTGCAGTTGCGCGGCCACACGGTTCGGCCGGACTGGTCGAACGACTTGCAGTGCACGGGGCCGACGTTCGCGAGGGTCGCCTTGCCACCCTTGCCCGCATCCCGGCGATGCCCGACCTGCCACTTGTGCAGGCCGAGCACGACCGGGTTCCCGCACTCGACGCACGGGAGTTGACCGCCTGACCGGCGCATCATCGCGGTCAGCTTCTCGCGCAGCTTCGGCGAGTGCGTCGACCACTGCTGCGCCCGATGGTGCCGACTCATCGCCGCCGCCGTCCTCGGTGTGCGGTGCAGATGATCGCGATGGTTGCGCCCCAGAGTGCGATGTTGGGGAGTAGGCCGGTGTCGGTGATCACGTTCATGCGCGTACGTCCTTCGTCAGTTGCCGTCCGATGAATTCGGTCATGGCCGGCGGGATCGCCTGCGTGCAGCCATGCCACGACGCCCACGGCATCCCCATCGCCTCACGCGCTTCCTCGAGCGAGGTGGCCTTTCGTCCGCGCGAACTCCCGCCCGGACGCGCCCAATGCCTCGACCGGAGTGCTCCGTAGACGCCGACTGGTGTTCCCTGCGCGGCGTGGTCGCACGGCAGCGCAGCGAGCGGCACCGACGACTCGAACAGCCGGTGCCGGCGCACTGCAAGCCCGAACGACGAGCCGCACAGTCGGACGGGTGCAACCAGTTCCGATCGGGCGCCCTCGACGTTCTCGATCACGTACGGTCGTGGCGATCGCTGCAGCCGCTCACGGACATCCGGGATCAGGTTCACGTGCTCCGATTTGTCCGGTGTGATCGTCGAGAGCGCTTGGCATGGCGGAGACGCGTGCCGCACCGCGATCTGCTCGGCGAACAGCATCCGCCGGCGGCCGTCCGGGTGCACGAACTCGACGCCGAGGCCTGCCCAGAGACGGTCGAGCACGTCGAGCACGTCTCCCTGATGGAACCAGAACGGGTAGAGCGGCTGCGGATCCTTGTCCACTCCGAGCACGTCGAAACCGGCCTGGGAGTAGCCCATCGCTGCGCCTCCCTCGCAGCAGAACAGATCCAGCAGGATCGGCCTCATGCGCCGGCCTCGGGCTGGATCATGCGGTCGAGGAGTTCGAGTGCGGATGCCTGGAGTTGTTCGACGGTGGGCGCGAGCGCGGTCCGGGCGGCATCCCGAGCGGCATCCCAGGCGGCATCCCGAGCGGCAGCCCCGGCGGCATCCCAGGCGGCATCCCCGGCGGCATCCCGAGCGGCATCCCAGGCGGCATCCCGAGCGGCATCCCAGGCGGCAGCCCCGGCGGCATCCCGAGCGGCATCCCCGGCGGCAGCCCGAGCGGCGGAGGCTGCCTGTTGTGCAGCGCGCACAGTGTCGGCGGCGGCTTCGGTGTCGGCGTTGGTGCGGATCTCGGGGAGTGCGCGGAGGGCTTCGGCGTGGGTGGTGAGTTCGGGGCGGAGGTCGAGCCAGGTGGGGGTGTAGACGCGGATGAGCCAGTCGAGGGCGAGGAAGGAGCGGGCGGGGTCGTGGCCGTCGTTGGCGGTGCCGACCATGCGGGGCAGGTAGGGGGCGAGCTTCTGCCGCTGGTTGTCGTCCCAGTTGTCGTTGCAGCGGATGGTGAAGCGGCGGAGTACGGGGGATGCGCATTCGGGGGCGTCGGTGTGGCCTTCGCCTGCGAGCCAGGCGACGACCTCCATGGCGCAGTGCCCGTCGGTGAAGTTGGAGTGGTTGCCGGCGTCGAGGTCGATGAAGCCGAGGGTGAGGTCTTCGAGGCGGTCGGGGATGATCTGCGGGGTGGTGGTCATGATGTGTGTTCCGTTCAGCAGGTGGGTTCGGGTGTGGGGTGGACGATGGGGCCGTAGCGTCGGATGGTGCGTTCGGCGTGGACCTGATCCATGAGGAGGCGGGCGAGGAGTGCGCGCATCGCGGCTGCGGCCTGCATGGCTTCGGCCCACGAGGGTGCGAGGGTGAGCCAGGTGGATCCGTCGGTGCGTCCCTGGTTGTCGGTGAGTGCGACATCGGCGCACCATTCGCCGGTGCGGCGGTCGCGGTAGACGAGGGTCTTGAGTGTCATGCGGCGTTCTCCTGGTCGAGGGCGGTGGCGGCGCATCCGGGGCGGGCGCAGCGGGCGAGGGACGGCGGGATCAGGTGCGTGAACCGGGGATCGGTCGGGCAGGGCTCGCGGCGGAGTTCGGCGATTCGGTCGAGTTCGGCGGGGGTGCGGGATGCGGCCATGTCGAGGGCGGCTCGGCGTGCGAGGTTCTTTCGGTGGTAGGGGTTGAAGTTGCCGGAGCGGTAGGGGTTGGAGGCGGTCATCGGGGCGGCTCCGTTCTTGCTGTTCGAGGGTGGGAGGGGCGAGGGAGGTCGGAGGTTTGGCCCCCTCCCATCCGCGCGATTGCGGATATGGAGGGCGCGTACTGTTCGACGGAGCCGAGGTGTCTCGGTCGGTCGTCAGCACGGCACGCACGGGTGTGCGTCAGTGACGGGCCCCGACTCGGGGTAGGTGGTGGGCTGGCCTGCACGGTCGGTCCTGCCTTGAACGTGCGCCGAGTCGGTCGGTTCTCGCGACTTGTTCCGCGGTAGCGTCCCGCGTGTCTCCCATGGGTGGCCTGGGTAGCGTCGTCGTGTTCAGTTGTCCCCGGTCGGGCATGGTGGTGCGCGGTTGTGGTCCGCTTGGGTGGTCATCGGTGGACCTCGACTGGCTTCACGAGTGCCTCGACCTCGGCACGCCGGTAGCGGCGGTGGCCGCTCGGCAGGGTGACAGGGTGGAGCTTGCCGGTGTCGGCCCAGCGCGCGACTGTGCGCGTTGAGATGCCGAGCAGTGCTGCAGCCTCGCGCGGAGCGATTGGCACTGTGCCTGGATCTCGCTTGTTTGTCATGCCAGCGACCATAGCACGACATTTAAGCAAGTCATGACACATTCGACCGGTATGGCTTAAATGTCCGCTTTAGAGTAAGGTGTCAGCATGAGTACAGCAGCAGCAGAATCGAGCCGCCCGCGGAAGCGGTCCACGCCGGATAAGTCACTCGACGTTGCAGTCGGCAAGCGCGTTTTCACGCGCATCTGGGACGCGCATCTGACGCAGGACGCGGTAGCAAAGTCGATCGGGATCGATCCCGGAACGTTCGGGCGCAAGCTGCGCGGAGAGCGCAAGTGGGCGCTGATCGAGCTAGTGAACCTCGCGACTGTGCTGCGCACTACGTCGAGCTACCTGCTCGGGGAAACAGAAGATCCCCGCCCGGTGGGACCGAACGGGGATCGTATTGACGTGGATCCTGGGAGAATCGAACTCCCGACATCCTGCTTGCAAAGCAGGCACTCTACCAACTGAGTTAAGGACCCGGAGGTCTCGCCGTAGCGAGATACCGGTGGGGCTACCAGGACTTGAACCTGGGACCTCTTCATTATCAGTGAAGCGCTCTAACCGCCTGAGCTATAGCCCCGTGACCAAAAAATGACTCTACCGGATTTGCGGAGAAATCAGAAATCGAAATCGTGCCGGGCGCGGTCGAAACCCGGAACGATCTTCCATCAGTTGCTGGTGAAACCGAGCTGGAAACCGCCGAGCACCCGCACGAGGAGATTGTAGATCAGCGAGGCCACCGCGCCGAGCGCCGTGCCGACGATGATGTTCAGGATGCCGACCACGATCGAGAAGCCGAGCACCTGGGGGAACCCGATCATGCCCATCAGGCTCTGCCCGTCGCCGACGATGTCCATGAAGAGTTCGTCGAGCTTGGCGAGCACCTGAGTCGAGAGCAGGACCGTGTAGATCAGGATCGCCGACACGACGCCGACGATCGCCATGCACACCGACACCAGGAAGGAGAATTTCACGGCCGACCAGAAGTCGATGAAGACCAGCTTCAGGCGGACCTGCTTGGCCGGCGCCTTCTTGCGGCTCTTCCTGGCCAGCTTGTCTGCAACAGTGCTACTCATTCACGTCTTCCTTGTCCTCGGTCGGCCCGGCGCCGGCATCCGGGGCCGCCGCGGAGCCGCCCTGGTCATCGGACCCGCCCGATTCGCCGTCGGAATCCTCGGAGTCGTCGCCGTCGAGGCCGCGCTCCGAGTTCCGCGCGATGCCAATAATACGGTCCCCCTCTGGGAATCGCGCAAACACGACCCCCATGGTGTTGCGTCCCTTGGCCGGCACCTCGTCCACGTCCGACCGCACGACCTTGCCGCTCGCCAGCACCACGAGCACCTCGTCGGCCTCGTCGACGATGAAGCCGCCGACCAGATCCCCGCGGGTCTCGTCGAGCTTCGCCACCTTGATACCGTAGCCGCCGCGCTGCTGCACGCGGTATTCGTCCACCGCGGTGCGCTTCGCGTAGCCGCCCTCGGTCACGATGAAGACGTAGCCGCCGGTCCCCTCCCCGGCCTCGGCGCTGATGGTCGAGGCGGCGAGCAGCGCGTCCCCGTCGCGGAAGTTCATGCCGCGCACACCGCTCGTCGAACGGCCCATCGGGCGAAGTGCCTGATCAGAGGCGGTGAATCGCACGGACATGCCGTGCCGGGAGATGAGCAGGACATCGTCGGCCGCACCCGCGACCAGCGCCTGGACGAGCTCGTCGCCCTCGCGCAGCTTGATCGCGATGATGCCGCCGGTGCGGTTGGTGTCGTACTCGGTCAGCCTCGTCTTCTTCACCAGTCCGTCGCGGGTGGCGAGGACCAGGTAGACGTCGTCCGCGAAATCGCGGAGGTCGAGCACCTGGGTCACGGCCTCGTCGGGAGCGAGCGCCAGGAGGTTCGCGAGGTGCTGACCCTTGGAGTCGCGACCGCCCTCGGGGATCTCGTAGGTCTTCGCCCGGTAGACGCGGCCGGTGTTGGTGAAGAACAGCAGCCAGTGGTGTGTCGTAGTGACGAAGAAGTGCTCCACGATGTCGTCGGCGCGCAGCTGGGCGCCCTTGACGCCCTTGCCGCCGCGATGCTGCGAGCGGTAGTTGTCGATCCGGGTGCGCTTCACGTAGCCGCCGCGGGTGATGGTGACGACCATCTCCTCCTCGGGTATCAGATCCTCCATCGACATGTCGCCGTCGTAACCGTGCAGGATCTGCGTGCGGCGCTCGTCGCCGTAGCGATCGACCAGCTCGGTGAGCTCATCGACGACGATCCCGCGCTGCTGCTCCGGCGAGGCGAGGATCCCCTCGTACTCGGCGATCTGAGCTTCGAGCTTCGCCGCGTAGTCGAGGATCTTCTGCCGTTCGAGGGCCGCGAGCCGGCGCAGCTGCAGTCCGAGGATGGCGTCGGCCTGCAGCTGGTCGACGTCGAGCAGCGCCATCAGGCCCTCGCGGGCCTCGTCGACGGTCGGCGAGCGGCGGATCAGCGCGATGACCTCGTCGAGCGCGTCGAGCGCCTTCAGGTAGCCGCGCTGGATATGGGCCTCTGCCTCGGCCTTCTTCAACCGGTACGCCGTACGCCGGACGATGACCTCGACCTGGTGCTTCGCCCACGCCGTGATGAAACCGTCGATGGCGAGCGTCCGCGGCACGCCGTCGACGATCGCGAGCATGTTCGCGCCGAAGTTCTCCTGCAGCTGCGTGTGCTTGTAGAGGTTGTTCAGGACGACCTTCGCGATCGCGTCCCGCTTGAGCACGATCACGAGCCGCTGGCCGGTGCGACCGCTGGTCTCGTCGCGGATGTCGGCGATGCCCTGCACCTTGCCGTCCTTGACGAGATCCGCGATCTTGACGGCGAGGTTGTCGGGGTTCACCTGGTAGGGCAGCTCGGTGACGACGAGGCAGGTGCGGCCCTGGATCTCCTCGATACTGACGACCGCGCGCATCGTGATCGAGCCGCGGCCGGTGCGATAGGCCTCGCGGATCCCCTTGGTGCCCAGGATCTGGGCGCCGGTCGGGAAGTCGGGGCCGTGCACGCGCTCCATCAGCGCCTCGAGCAGCTCCTCCCGGCCCGCCTCCGGGTGCTCCAGGTGCCAGATGGCCGCCTCGGATACCTCGCGAAGGTTGTGCGGCGGGATGTTCGTCGCCATGCCGACGGCGATGCCGACGGAGCCGTTGACCAGGAGGTTCGGGAACCGCGCGGTGAGGACGGTCGGCTCCTGGGTCCGCCCGTCGTAGTTGTCCTGGAAGTCGACGGTGTCCTCGTCGATATCGCGGACCATCTCCATGGCGAGCGGCGACATCTTGGTCTCGGTGTACCGGTGGGCGGCGGCGCCGTCGTTTCCGGGTGAGCCGAAGTTGCCCTGTCCGAGCGCGAGCGGGTAGCGCATCGCCCACGGCTGCACGAGGCGCACGAGCGAGTCGTACACCGCGGAGTCGCCGTGCGGGTGGAACTGGCCCATCACGTCTCCAATGACGCGCGTGCACTTCGAGAACGCCTTGTCCGGGCGGTATCCGCCGTCGTACATGGTGTAGATGACGCGACGGTGCACCGGCTTCAGGCCGTCGCGCACGTCGGGCAGCGCGCGGCCTACGATGACGCTCATCGCGTAGTCGAGGTACGAGCGCTGCATCTCGAGCTGCAGGTCGACCTGATCTATCCTGCCGTGCACGGCGTCGGGCGCCGACTCGCCCGTCGGATCCTGATCGGTCCGGTTCTCGTCAGTCATATCTCGTCTTTCGCTCTGGTGCGTCCTGCTGCCATCGTCCTGCCCGGGCTCACCGCGTCGCTCGCGGCCGCCTGAGGGGAGCGACGCTAGATGTCGAGGAAGCGCACATCCTTCGCGTTCTGCTGGATGAAGGTGCGCCGGGATTCCACGTCCTCGCCCATGAGCGTGGCGAAGATCTCATCCGCCGCGGCGGCATCGTCCATGGTGACCTGCAGCAGGGTACGGGTCTCCGGGTTCATGGTGGTCTCCCAGAGCTCCTCGTAGTTCATCTCGCCGAGCCCCTTGTAGCGCTGCACGCCGCTCTCCTTCTGCAGGCGGCGTCCGTTCTCGGCACCCGCGGCAAGCCGCTGGTCGCGCTCCGCGTCGCTGAACACGTATTCGTGCTCGGCGTTCGTCCATTTGATCCGGTAGAGCGGCGGCTGCGCCAGGTAGACGTAGCCGAGGTCGATCAGCGGCCGCATGTAGCGGAAGAGCAGCGTCAGCAGCAGCGTGGTGATGTGCTGACCGTCAACGTCGGCATCGGCCATCAGCACGATCTTGTGGTACCTGGCCTTCTCGGGGTCGAAGTACTCGCCGATGCCGGCGCCGAACGCCGTGATCATCGCCTGCACCTCGTTGTTGCCCAGCGCACGATCGAGCCGGGCCTTCTCGACGTTCAGGATCTTGCCGCGCAGGGGCAGAATCGCCTGGGTCTCGGGGTTTCGCCCGGTCTTCGCCGAGCCTCCTGCCGAATCGCCCTCGACGATGAAGATCTCGGAGACGGTCGGATCCTTGCTCGTGCAGTCCGAGAGCTTTCCGGGCATGCCGCCCGACTCGAGCAGGCCCTTGCGGCGTGCGGTCTCCCGTGCCTTCCGCGCGGCGAGCCGTGCGGTGGCGGCCTGAATCGCTTTGCGGATGATTTCCTTCGCGGCGTTCGGATTGCGCTCGAACCAGTCACCGAGCTGATCGCCGACGACCTTCTGCACGAAGGCTTTGGCCTCGGTGTTGCCGAGCTTCGTCTTCGTCTGACCCTCGAACTGAGGTTCGCCCAGCTTCACGGAGACCACCGCGGTGAGGCCCTCGCGCACGTCGTCGCCCGAGAGGTTCTCGTCCTTCTCGCGGAGCAGGTTCTTCTCGCGGGCGTACCGATTGACGAGCGTGGTCAGCGCCGCGCGGAATCCCTCCTCGTGCGTCCCGCCCTCGTGAGTGTTGATCGTGTTCGCGTAGGTGTGGACGCTCTCGGTGTACGCGGTGGTCCACTGCATCGCGATCTCCGCAGCGATCTTGCGCGTGGTGTCCTCCGCCTCGAAGGAGATGATCTCGTCGTGCACCAGCTCGGCGCGCTTCGCCGAGTTCAGGTAGTGGACGTAGTCCTCGATCCCCTTCTCGTAGTGGAACTCGTCGCGCGGTGCGGCAGGTACGACCAGCTCGCCCTCGGCGTTCTCCACCGGTTCCTGCGGGCGCAGGTCGGTGAGCGCGATCCGCAGCCCCTTGTTCAGGAACGCCATCTGCTGGAATCGCGTCCGCAGCGTCGCGTAGTCGAACTCGACCGTCTCGAAGATGTCAGCGCTCGGCCAGAACGTGATGGTCGTCCCGGTCTCCGAACTCGGCTCGCCCTTCGCCAGCGGTGCATCGGGAACGCTGCCCGTGAACGACATGTTCCACGTGAAACCCTGCCGCTTCACCTCAACCTCGAAGCGGCTCGACAGCGCGTTGACCACGGAGGATCCCACGCCGTGCAGACCGCCCGAGACCGCGTATCCCCCGCCGCCGAACTTGCCGCCGGCGTGGAGCACCGTGAGCACAACCTCCACGGTCGAGCGCCCCTCGGTCGGGTGCATGTCGACCGGGATGCCACGGCCGTCGTCGATCACGCGGATCCCGCCGTCCTCGAGGATCGTCACGTCGATCAGGTCGCAGTGCCCGGCGAGCGCCTCATCGACCGAGTTGTCGACGATCTCGTAGACGAGGTGGTGCAGACCGCGCGGACCGGTGGATCCGATGTACATGCCGGGGCGCTTGCGAACCGCTTCGAGCCCTTCGAGCACCTGGATGTCGCCGGCGCCGTATTCCTGCGTGGCCGAAGCTTCTTCTGAAGTCATAGATGAGTAAGTTCCCTCTGCCGCACTCAATGCCGCTTTCAGCGGGTTTCATCCCGCCGGGTATTTCCGAACATCAGCCTACCAATTCCCGGCGTCTGAAGTGGCCGTTTCGGGCGATTCAGGGCCACATTTCGCCTGGGATCGTCCCCCGGATCCGTGCAGGCTCCTCCGAACCCGATCCGACTACCCGTACGTATCCCGCGGGCCGCGGCCCTGAACCCGTCTGGGTCCGTGCCGCCAGCTCGGCGCCCCGGGTGCGCGGAACTTGAGTTCGTTGACGCCGACCTCCGGGTACTCGTCGAGAATACGGGTGAGGATCTCTCCGCGGAGACGCCGCAGTTCCGTGGCCCAGGTCGTGGAGTCGCACTGCACCATCAGCACGCCGTTCCTGATCTCGACCACCTGCGTGTGCGCCGCCATCGCCTCGCCGACGAAACGATGCCACTCGGAGATGAGCCGGGCCTGATCCAGTTCCGCAGTCCATCCCATGTCCGCGGCGGCGATGTCGAGCAGCTCGCCGAGAGCTCGCGGTTCTCGCCCCTTGCCGAACGGCACGCTGATCCCCTCCCCCTCTGCCGAACGGATCCGGGTCCGCCTGCGAAGCGGCACTCCCTTCCACAGCGCCTTGGCATGCAGATAGGCGTTCGAGGCGAAATCCGGCTCAGGAGTCATCCGCGACCTCGTGAACCGTACTGGGCGAATCGGAGATTCCCGGCGAGTCGGAACCTGTTCGAAGTCCATCAGCGTCGCTCGGGCCTTCGACGATCTCGCCCCCGGAAACGCGGATGCGGTTCCAGGACTGCTCTCCTGGGACATCTTCCTCGACGGCGGCGGTGACGATCACCTGTTCATAGGATCCGACCGCAGCCATCAGTCGGGATCGCCGACCGGAATCGAGTTCCGCGAAGACGTCGTCGAGAATGATGACGGGATCCCCGGCCGGCGACTCGCGTCGAAGGAGGTCCGCGACGGCCAAACGCAGCGCGAGGGCGAAGGACCAGGACTCGCCGTGGCTCGCGTATCCCTTCACGGGCAGATCATTGAGGCGGAGTGCCAGGTCGTCCCGGTGCGGGCCGACGAGCGTGACGGCCCGCTCGACCTCCTGCGCACGGACGGCGGCCAGTGCATGGCGGAACGCGCGCTCGATCGTTTCACGTGAAACATCGACCTCGGATTCCACGTTCCCCAGAGCCGTCGAGGGATCTCCCCCGCCGGCGGGCGGTGAAGCCGAGCGATCCGTTTCACGTGAAACATCCGGATCGGAGGCCGCGCCGACGCTCTCTTCGACGGTCAGGCGCGGGCTGTGATCCGCATCGGCCAGGTCGCGGTAGCTCTCGATCAACGGTGCACACAGCGCCTCGACCAGGCGTCGCCGTTCCACCATGATCCGTGCACCGAGCTCGACCAGTTTCTCGTCCCAGAGACCCAGCGTCGCATCGAGCGACGAGCGAGCCCCGCTCGCCCTCGCCGACTTCAAGAGCGCCGTCCGTTGACGCACCACTCGCTCGTAGTCCGCCAGTACTCCCGCCAATGCAGGATTCCGCGCGACGAGCGCGTCGTCGAGGAAGCGCCGGCGCACCGCCGGTTCGCCCCGCACGATCGACAGATCCTCCGGAGCGAACAGGACGGTCGAGAACCAGCGGGTCAGTTGCCGCGGCTTGACGCCGTTTCGATTGACCCGTGCCCGATTCACTCCCTGACGGTTGAGCTCCACTTCGAGGAGGGCCTCCCGCTCGCCGACCGCGATGCGCATCCGCGCCACACCGGTATCGGCTGCCGCGCGGATGAGGGCGGCGTCACCGGTCACCCGATGCGAGCGCAGGGAGGCGAAGTAGGCGATCGCTTCGACGAGATTCGTCTTGCCCTGCCCGTTCCGGCCGACGATCAGGTTGGATCCCGCTTCGAAGCCGACCTCGGCCCGCTCGTAGTTGCGGAAGTCGGCGAGGGAGAGATGGATCACCCGCATGGGCGCACCCCCGACTACCGCAGGAGCAGGTTCGGCTGCAGCAGGTAGCGGAAGCTCTCTTCGCCCGTATCGTCCTGGCTCCGCTGGCTGGTGATGAGCACGGGCCCGGGCTTGCTCGCGTTCTCCGTGCGGGTGAACCCGATCCTCGCGAACTCCGCATGGGTGGAGCGCAGGCCGTCGAGCAGGAACTGCGGCTTGAGCGAGACGACCATGTCGGCTCCGAAAAGGTGCGCATCGACCGTCTCGACGGCTTGCGCCGTCTCGGTCCCGGCCGCCTCAAGCGTGACCTGTCCCTCGATGAAGCTGAAACGGAGCGCCGCCTCGCGCTCGAGCACGAGACCGACGCGTCCGACCGCCTCCACCAGATCCGCGGTGTTCACGACGGCGTAGTTGTCGATCCCCTCGGGGAAGAGCCGACCGACTGGCGGGTAGTTGCCCTTGATCAGCAGCGACGTGACCGTCTTGTTCCCGCCGGTGAACGCGATCAGCTCCCGCTCCCCGTCCTTGATGATCGAGACCTGCACGGTGCCCGCCCCCGAGAAGGACTTCCCCACCTCGATGACGACCTTGGCCGGCACGAGCGCGGAGAGCTCGTCCGCACTCCCCTGCTGCTCCCAGTCGAGGCGCCGGGTCGCGACCCGGTAGCGGTCGGTCGCCGTCAGAGTCAGCGCGTTCTCCGCGATCTCGAACTGCACGCCGGTGATCACCGGGGTGACATCGTCCTTCGATGCGGCGAGAGAGACCTGCGACACGGCCTCGGCGAACGCATCCGCCGGGACGACGCCCGACACCGATTCGATACGAGGGATCTGCGGGTACTCGTCCACCGGCATGGCCGGCAGGCTGAACGATGCCGAGCCGCAGCGCAGCTGCACCCGGGATTCATCGAGCGTGACCTCGACATCGGAGAGGGGGAGGCGCTGCGCGATCTCACCGAGCAGCCGGCCGGAGACGAGCGCACGACCCGGCGTCGAGACCTCTGCGGCGACCGTGGTCCGTGCCGAGGTCTCGTAGTCGAACGACGACACCGTCAGCTCGCCCTCAGCGCTCTCGATCAGCACACCGCTCAGCAGGGGCTGCGTGGGTCGCTGCGGCAAGAGCTTCGCGGCGAACGACACCGCCTCGCTGAAGACATCGCGGTTGACGGTGAAACGCATAGAGGCTCCTCGATCGAGGTGCAGCACGATGGCGTCGCGGCTGCACGGTGCTAGCGTGACAATCTTTGCACACTCGTCGCAGCCGCCGCAGGAGGATCGGTCCGGCGTCGAGATGTCGCTCCCGGCATCGTGTGATCGAGCACCCTCGCCTTGAATTGGGAACTGTAATAGTAATAAGTCCTGTGGAAAGTGTGGATAACTCGAGGTATCCCAGTCGGCTTGGGGAAACTACACGCGTGTGAGTTGTGGGCGAGGCTTGGATAAGTCGAGATCCGCATGATGACGCGGATTTCTCGCCGAGAGCACTTTCCACAGGATGGCCCGAATTCTCCACAGGGCGAGTCCGGTTGTCCGGAATTATTCACAGTATGGAGAATGCCTGTGGAGAACCGTCGCCGAAGGGATGAAGGACGGAGGTCCCGGGCCAGGCGGGATCACCCGGAATGCGGATCGACGGAGGTGCGTATGGGGGTGCGCGGTCAGCGCGTGCTCTGGCGGATCCTGGTGGTGAGTTCGGTCACCTGATTGAAGACGGAACGGCGCTCGGCGATGAGCGAGGCGATCTTCTTGTGCGCGTACATGACCGTGGTGTGGTCTCGGCCGCCGAAGAGCTGCCCGACCTTCGGAAGCGAGAGCGGGGTGAGCTCGCGGCAGAGGTACATCGCGATCTGACGGGCCTGGGCGATCTGGTGCGCCCTCGTCGGGCCGTAGAGATCGTCGACGGCGATGTTGAAGTAGTCCGCCGTGTGACTGATGATGTCGGTCGGCAGGATCTCGTTGTCCTCGTCGAGCGTGATGAGATCCTTCAGCACCGTCTGCACGAGCGGCATGTCGATCCGTTGCCGGTTCAGGCTGGCGAACGCCGTCACCCGGATCAGCGTGCCCTCAAGTTCGCGGATGTTCGAAGTGAACTTCGACGCGATGAACTCGAGGATGTCGTGGTCAATGTCGAGCTTCTCGTGCTGGGCCTTCTTGCGGAGGATCGCGATCCTCGTCTCGAGATCCGGCGTCTGGATGTCGCTCATCAGGCCCCACTCGAAGCGGGAGCGCATCCGATCCTCGAAGCCGCGCAACTGCTTCGGCTGCACATCGCTCGTGATCACGACCTGCTTGTTGTGGTCGTGAAGCGTGTTGAAGGTGTGGAAGAAGGCCTCCTGCGTCTCCGCCTTGCCTTCCAGGAACTGGATATCGTCCACCAGCAGCAGATCCACGCTCCGGTAGCGGGAGTGGAACGCGGCGCCCTGATTGTTCGTGATCGAGTTGATGAAGTCGTTGGTGAAGTCCTCGGAGCTCACGTAGCGCACCCGTACCTCCGGGTACAGCTCGCGCGTGTAGTGCCCGATCGCATGCAGGAGGTGGGTCTTCCCGAGCCCCGAGTCGCCGTAGATGAAGAGCGGGTTGTAGGCGCGGGCCGGGGCTTCCGCGACCGCGATAGCCGCGGCGTGGGCGAGGCGGTTGGACTGACCGATCACGAAGGTGTCGAAGCTGTACTTCTCATTGAGTCGGCTTTCGGATGCCGCTGGGCTCGCGTGCCGGCCGATCGGCTCCGGTGCCGGCCGGTAACTCGGCAGCGGGGTGAGCAGAGGATCCGTCTCGACCGCGGGCGCGGCGGCCTGCGCGATCGGTTCCGCGGAGGTCGTGCTCACCGATTCGATATCGGGGTCGACCATCACGATGAAGTTCGAGATGCCCGCCGCCTCCGGAATGCCGGCGACGGCCGCCATGATGGCCGGACGGAACCTGCCCTCGAGCAGCTTGAGGGTGAAGTCGTACTCGACCGCGAGGTAGAGCGTACCCGCGGCGACGCCGCGCGGTACCGCCAGCTCGAGCTGCGCGCCGCCCGCCGGACCGACTTCTGGGTCGCTCGTCACCGCCTGGGTGACCCGCGCCCAGATGCGTTGCACATCCTCTTCGGTCAATCGCCTACCTGACTCATGCTGAAAACGCCTGATCACCGCCGAGTATCGGGTCCTACGATCCGTCTCGCGGCGAAGAAGCCCGGGCCGCCCCGGACAGTAGCGACAACGCTACTCACAGATCTGTCCACAGGCAAGTCGCTTTCTGGCGACACACCGCCGGGATGACGCCGAACACCCGGCCCTCGCGGTGTAATGATGGGCTGGTCCGACGCTCTTTGACTCCGCGTGCACGAATGCGTAGAATAGTCAACTTGTATGGGCGCTGCTCCGGCATGCCGCCTTCACCAGCCACCGCTCTCCGATATCCGGCCAGTACGGTCGAGCCGTCGGACGGCGTCTGATCCACCATCGAATCACGGAGTTCTCCCATGAGCAAGCGCACCTTCCAGCCCAACAACCGCCGCCGCGCCAAGGTGCACGGCTTCCGCGCCCGCATGCGCACCCGCGCCGGCCGCGCCATCGTCGCGGCCCGTCGCGGCAAGGGCCGCTCGAAGCTCACCGCCTAATCAGACTTCAACGCTCGTGCCGGCACGGCAGCACCGAATCACTCGGGGCGATGACTACCGACGCATCGTGCGAAGCGGCAACCGCGTGGGAGGTGCGACCTGCATCACCCACGCGGTTTTGCATGTCGACGAAGGGCTCCCCGCGCGCTTCGGCTTCATCGTCTCCAAGGCCGTGGGCAACGCCGTCACCCGGAATCTCGTGCGTCGCCGTTTGAAATCCATCGTCGAACGCCGTCTGGCCGCAGGATTCACGGGAGCCGACGTCGTCTTCCGCGCGTTGCCGGCCAGTGCCGCCGTACCGTTCGCCGAGCTCGAGCGCGAGACCGTCCGGGCGCTCGACCGCGCCGTCCGCAGGAGGGAGCCGGGCCATGCGCAGCGCCACTGAGTCCCGCAGCGGGCCCCTGCCGGTGCCCGCCCTTCTCCAGGAGCTCTGGTTGCTCCCCCGCAACGCGGCCATCGCCGTCATGCTCGGGTATCGGCGAGTGATCTCCCCTCTGTATGGTCAGGTCTGCAGGTACTATCCCAGCTGTTCCCGGTACGCTGTGGAGGCATTCCAGCGTCAGGGCTTCGTCGGCGGGGTGGTGCTCACGGCCTGGCGGCTCCTGCGCTGCAACCCGTTCACGCGGGGCGGCATCGACGATGCTCCTGAGCGGGAACACCCGAACTTCGTCATCAACTCGCGCGGATTCGTTCGCCCAGAACACCGAAAGGCCTGATCCAGGTGGAATTCCTCGAGACACTCCTTTGGCCACTGCGTTGGCTCGTCGAGCTGTTCCTGATGCTCTGGCATCAGCTCTTCACCTGGATCGGCTTGGATCCCGCCGGTGGTGTCACCTGGGTGCTCTCGATCCTCGGTCTCGTGATCGTGGTGCGCTCGGCGCTCATTCCGGTCACGGTGCGGCAGATCAAGGCCCAGCGCCGGATGATGGATCTGGCGCCCGAGATGAAGAAGATCCAGGCGAAGTACAAGGGCAAGAGCGATCAGTTCTCGCGCGAGGCGATGAGCCGCGAGACCATGGCGCTGTACAAGAAGCACGGCACCAATCCGTTCTCGTCGTGCCTGCCGATCCTGATCCAGATGCCGATCTTCTTCTCACTGTTCTACGTCCTGCGAAATGCGTCGGGCGCGATGGGCAGCGGCGGCGACGGCACCGGTCAGGCCGGCATCGCCTTCATGACGGAGGAGCTGACGGCGAGCTTCAACGCCGCCACGATCTTCGGCGCGCCGATCAAGATGACCTTCACCCAGGGCTGGGAGTCGGGCAACTGGATGGTCGTGACCCTGCTCGGCACGATCATGGTGCTCATGATCGCCTCGCAGTTCTTCACGCAGCTGCAGATCATGTCGAAGAACGTCAGCGATGAGACCAAGAACTCGCCGATGTACCGCCAGCAGAAGATCATGCTGTACATCATCCCCTTCGCCTTCCTCTTCTCGGGCGTCGCCTTCCCGCTCGCCCTGAACATCTACTGGTTCACCTCGAACCTCTGGACCATGGGGCAGCAGTACATCGTGATCCGCAACATGCCGACCCCCGGCAGCGACGCCTGGCGCGCGCGGCAGGCCCGGCTGAAGGCCAAGGGAAAGCTCAGCGACGACGAGGTCGCAGAGATCGATCGGATCGAGGGGACCGCCGACCCGCAGGGCCAGCGGCAGCAGCCGATGAGCGCCAAGCGCGCCAAGAAGAAGAAGTAGGCGCCGAGCAGCGGAGCCCCGCTCGAAGCGATGCGCACAGCGAAGAAACAGGGTGGATTCATGAGTGAACACGTCGATACCGGCCGAGGCCATGACGAGCCGACGACCGAGGAGCTCGAGGCCGAGGGCGATCTCGCCGCGGACTACATCGAGGGCCTGCTCGACATCGCCGATCTCGATGGCGATCTCGACATCTCGGTGGCGAGCGGCCGGGCGTATCTCTCGATCACGGGCGGCGGCGCCGACCTCGAGCGACTGTCGATGCCTGACACCGTGCACGCGTTGCAGGAGCTGACGAGGCTCACCGTGCAGAGCGACACCGGGCGGTTCTCGCGCCTCATCCTCGACATCGGCGGATCGCGCGAGGCCCGGGCGGCCGAACTGGGCGGACTCGTCGACGCGGCGATCGCCCAGATCGCGGCGGGCCGGACCGAGGTCGAGCTCGAGCCGATGTCGTCGTACGAGCGGAAGCTGGTGCACGACGTCGTGGCCGAGCGCGGCTACCACTCGGAGTCGCGCGGCGAGGGGCGCGAGCGCCGTCTCGTCGTGAGCGCCGCCTGATCCGACCGACACCGTTTCACGTGAAACTTCGAGCGCCGTGACCGTCGACCCCGCTCCTGCAGCCGAGCCGCAGCCGACCGATGGTATCGAGCCGGAACCGGCAGCCGCCGCGGAGATCGCGGGCGACCGGATCGAGGTGCTGCGCGCGTTCGCGGAGGATCTCGGCGCGCGCGGCGAGCCGCTCGGCCTCATCGGGCCGTTGGAGCCGCCCCGACTCTGGACACGGCACCTGCTCAACAGCGCGGTGCTCGCTCCCCTGCTCCGGAGCGGATCGCGGATCGCGGATGTCGGCACCGGGGGCGGGATGCCTGGGCTGGTGCTTGCGATCGTCCGGCCGGATGCGCGGTTCCTGCTGATCGAGCCGATGGAGCGCCGTTGCGCATGGCTGCGAGAGCAGGTGGATCGCCTCGGTCTCGAGAACGTCGAGGTGAAGCGCGGTCGGGCAGAGGAGTTCCACGGGGCCTTCGAGGTGGATCAGGTGACGGCGCGTGCCGTCACCGCCCTGAAGAAGCTGGTCCCGATCACCGCCCCCCTCTTGCGCGACGGCGGGGAGATGCTGTTCCTCAAGGGCGGTTCGGTCGACGCGGAGATCGAGGCGGCCGAGAAGCAGCTCCGCCGGGCGAAGGCCCACGATATCGCCGTCGAAGAACTCGGCGGCGGCCTGCTCGCCGAAACGACTAGAGTCTTTAGGGCGACGATCCGTTGATCGTGCGCGTGATGCGGCGAAGCGGTCGCATCGAGCGCACCGATCAGGCGGGGTTTCGCGCGAGCCGAGCCGGATCACGGACGCCATCGACACCCAGCACCCGACACCGAGGCAGGAATGACTGAAGACGCACTCGTGGGCAACCACATCGTCGACAAGATCCGGCGACGCCGCCTGCTCGAGGAGACGCAGTCCCCGCTGCCGGACGATACTCGGATCATCACGGTCTCGAACCAGAAGGGCGGCGTCGGGAAGACCACCACCACGGTCAACCTCGCATCGGCCCTCGCCCGGCGGGGCGCGAATGTGCTGGTCATCGACCTCGACCCGCAGGGGAACGCGTCGACCGCCCTCGGCGTGCCGCATCGCCCCGAGGTCACGAGCGTCTACGACGTGCTGCTCGGCGAGGAGGGCATCGAGGCCGCCATCCAGCCGACCACCGACCACGAGCGGCTCTTCTGCGTACCGAGCACGATCAACCTCGCCGGAGCCGAGATCGAACTGGTCTCGCTGGTGGCCCGCGAACAGCGCCTCCGCACGGCGCTCGCGGACTTCCTGCAAGAGAGCGACATCCGGTTCCACTACGTCTTCATCGATTGCCCGCCCTCGCTCGGCCTGCTCACGGTCAATGCCTTCGTCGCCGCGAACGAGGTGCTGATCCCGATCCAGTGCGAGTACTACGCGCTCGAGGGGCTGAGCCAACTGCTCGGCAACATTCAGCTGATCCAGAAGCATCTGAACCCGGGGCTGCGGGTCTCGACGATCCTGCTCACCATGTACGACGCGCGGACCAACCTCGCCCAGGAGGTCGCCCACGAGGTGCGCGAGCACTTCCCCGACGAGGTGCTCTCTGCCGTGATCCCCCGTTCCGTGCGGATATCCGAGGCCCCGAGCTACGGCCAGACGGTTCACGCCTACGACCACGGCTCCATCGGGGCCCTCGCCTACCTCGAAGCCGCCGCCGAGATCGCGGAGCGCGGCGCGACCATCACCGAAGGAGCCTGACGATGGCCACGAAGAAGCGGAGCGGCCTGGGCCGCGGCATCGGCGCGCTCATCCCCCAGACGGAAGGCGATCGCCCCGTCGACGTGTTCTTCTCGTCCGCGGAGGCGAAGGACACGGAGGCGAAGGACGCAGGACGTAACGGATCGGCGGCCGCTGCGGCGGCCGACACTGCGGATTCGGCTGCCGACGCCGGGCTCGCCGAGGTGCCGGGCGCGACCCTGACCCGACTGCCGCTGGCCGACATCGTGCCGAACCGGGCGCAGCCGCGCACGGAGTTCGACGAGGAGGCCCTCGAAGAGCTGACCCACTCGATCCGCGAGTTCGGCGTGTTCCAGCCCGTCGTCGTGCGCGAGATCGAGCCCGGCGCAGGCGAAGGCGCTCCCCGGTACGAGCTCATCATGGGCGAGCGCCGCTTCCGCGCGAGCCGGCGGGCCGGCCTCACCGAGATCCCCGCCATCATCCGCTCCACGGCGGACGAGCACATGCTGCGCGACGCGCTGCTCGAGAACCTGCACCGCGCGCAGCTCAACCCGCTCGAGGAGGCGTCCGCCTACCAGCAGCTCCTCGCCGACTTCGGCATCACGCAGGAGCAGCTCGCGGCGCGGATCGGCCGATCCCGCCCGCAGATCTCGAACACCATCCGCCTGCTCAAGCTGCCGGAGCCGGTGCAAGCACGGGTCGCGGCCGGGGTGCTCTCGGCCGGGCACGCCCGCGCGATCCTCTCCCTCGACGGCGACGGGTCGGCGATGCAGCGCCTGGCCGACAAGATCGTGAACGAGGGGCTTTCGGTGCGCGACGCCGAGGCGGCCGCCGGAGCACTGCCGAAGGCGATGCTGCGCAATCGGGCGCGCGCCGGGGGCGTGCAGGCCCAGCTCGACGAGATCGCCGAGCGGCTCGGCGATCGCTTCAGCACGCGGGTGTCGGTGAAGCTCGGGGCGAAGAAAGGCCAGATCACGGTCGACTTCGCGACCGTGCAGGATCTGAAGCGCATCCTCGCCGAGCTCGGAGACCCCGGCTTCAACTAGACGCCTCTGCCGGATCCTCGCCTACGGCGGGCACCACGTCGAAGCGCACGCGATCCGGCATGGTGCTCCCGTTCCTCGGGTGCGTGGGTGCTCGCGCGGCGGCGCCGGCCTCCTGGCCCTCGACGGGAGCGATCCTGCGTGCTTGACTGGCGCCATGACCGATGAGACCAGATTCGTCAGCGCCGAGCGCATCATCGCGGCACCGGCCACAGAGATATTCGAGCTGATCGCCGACCCCGCGCAGCAGCCCCGCTGGGACGGCAACGACAATCTCGCCGAGGCGGCCCCCGGCCAGCGCGTGCGGCACCCGGGCGATGTCTTCACCATGCGGCTCACCACGGGCGGTGAACGCGAGAACCGGGTCGTCGAGTTCGAGGAGGGCCGACGCATCGCCTGGCTGCCGACGCCCCCGGGCGAGGATCCTCCCGGGCATCTCTGGCGGTGGGAGCTGGAGCCGCTCGACGGCGGGGGCACCCGCGTCCGGCACAGCTACGACTGGACCGCGCTCCACGACCCGAAGCGCGAGGCGCGCGCCCGGAGCACCACGGCCGAGAACCTGCGATCCTCCATCGACCGCCTCGCCGAGCTCGCGGAGCGGGGGTAGAGCAGCGGAGGGGCGAGGCCGCAGCCCCGCCCCTCCGTCTTCCGGCGACCGATCAGATGATCCCGGTCAGCTCGTTCTCGATCATGGGCTTCGGCATGGCCCCGATGATCTCGTGCACCTCCTCGCCGCCCTTGAACACCTTCATCGCCGGGATGGAGGTGATGCGGTAGCGGGCGGCGAGATTCGGGTTCTCGTCCACGTTCAGCTTGGCGATGAGGATCTTGCCGTCGTGCTCCTTGGCGATCTCCTCGAGCACCGGCGCGACCGCGCGGCACGGGCCGCACCAGGCCGCCCAGAAATCCACGAGCACCGGGATGTCGCTCTGCAGGACGACCTTGTCGAAGGTGCCCTCGTCGATGTTGATGGGCTCTGACATGCTGACTCCTTTAGTTGTCTTCAGTTGTCTTCGAGAGAGGCGAGGTAGTGCTCGGCGTCGAGGGCAGCGACCGTGCCCGATGCCGCGGCCGTGACGGCCTGCCGGTAGCTCGGGTCGATGACGTCGCCGGCGGCGAAGACACCGGGCAGCGAGGTCTTCGAGCTGCGGCCGTCGACAGCGATGGTCCCCTCGGGCGTGAGGTCGAGCTGGCCGTGCACCAGGTGGGTACGGGGATCATTGCCGATGGCGACGAAGAGGCCCTCGATCGGAAGCTCCCGCTCGGCGCCGTCGACGGTGTCGCGGAGGGTGAGCCCGGTCACCTCCGTCTCGCCGTGGATCGCCGCGACCTCCGAGTTCCAGATGAACTCGATCTTCTCGTTGTCGAACGCCCGCTGCTGCATGATCTTGGACGCCTTGAGCTCGTCGCGGCGGTGGATCACGTACACCTTCGTGGCGAAGCGGGTGAGGAACGTCGCCTCCTCCATCGCCGAGTCTCCGCCGCCGATCACGGCGATCGTCTTCTCGCGGAAGAAGAACCCGTCGCAGGTGGCGCACCAGGAGACGCCGTGCCCGCTCAGCCGCTCCTCATCGGCGAGGCCGAGTTTGCGGTAGGCCGAGCCGGTCGCGAAGATGACGGCCTTCGCCTCGTGCACCGTGCCGTCGCCGGTGGTCACCCGCTTGGTATCGCCGTCGAGCGAGACCTCGGTGACGTCGTCGTAGCGCAGCTGCGTACCGAACCGCTCGGCCTGGGCCTGGATCTTCTCCATCAGCTCCGGGCCCTGAATCCCCTCGGGGAACCCCGGGAAGTTCTCGACGTCGGTCGTGTTCATCAATTCGCCGCCGGGCTCCACCGAGCTGGCGAACAGCAGCGGCTCGAGGCCCGCCCGCGAGGCGTAGATGCCCGCCGTGAGCGCGGCCGGTCCGCTGCCGATGATGATGATCTGGTGCATGCTGCTCCCTGCTGATGGTCCGATTGGATAGAACAATGGTAGGTGGGGTTTATTCCCCCGCGGCGCCGCGGCGGCGGCCGCCCTCGCCGCGATCCGCGCGGCCGACCAGCCGATGCCGCCGGAGGCTGCGCCAGACGCCGAAGCCGAAGAGCAGCGCCGCGAGCACGCCGAGCACGGTGAGCAGGATCGCCTCGTAGCGGCTGCTGATCGTGAGGGGCAGGCGCACCTCGGAGAAGACCGTCTCGTCGACCGTGTCGGCGACCTGCACGACGAGCGCTGTGGAACCCGACGAGACGCGGCTGTCGACCGGGACGAGGACCGTGGAGTTGCCGCCCGCCTCGACGGCCTCGTCGGCGAAGCGTCGCTCCGGCACGGTGATCGCCGCCGAGTACGGGGCGACCTTGAGCACGATCAGGGCCTCGAACGGCAGCGCGTTGTGCACGAGGACCGGGACGCGCGAAGAGGATCCGATGAGCTGGGTGTTCTCGCTGGGCACGACCTGCACGCCGTCGAGCAGTGCTGCGTCGCGCTCCCGCAACCCCTGGTCGAACGCGGCAAGATCGGCGTCGGGGGCCGCGAAGCGGGTGCCGAGCGTGCGGAGCAGCTCCACGCGCTGATACTCGGTGAGGTACTCGGGATGCTGCAGCAGCGGGGCGAGCGCGTCGACGGCCGAGGAACGGGACACGGCCTCGCGCAGCAGCTCCACTCGCGTCTCGGAGACCTCGCCGGCACGGAGAGTCCCCTCTGCGGACGGCTGCAGGGCGGCATTCGTCGGGTCGACCCAGGCCAGCGCGTCGAGCGTCGCGAAGACGGCCTCGACCGTGCCGGCATCCGCGACCGTCCCGCGATCCAGCGCGAGCACCCGGCCGATCTCCGCTGCGCCTGCAGCGGGCCGTCCGGCGGCGAGAGCGAGAC
>NZ_JBHSRW010000004.1:0-38370 GCF_042659205.1 Leucobacter soli | reverse complement strand
TGCGGCTCGACCGCGCCGAGGCGAGCGCGGGGGAGTTGGCGCTTCGACTCGCTGCCGCACCAGGAGTGACCCGCGTGCGCTACCCGGGGCTCCCGAGCGACCCGTTCCACGCTCTCGCCGCCGCGCAGCTCGACGGTTTCGGTGCACTCGTGTCGATCGAGCTCGGCACGGCGTCGCGTGCGGATGCGTTCGTGGGCGCGCTGCGCCTGGTCACCCCGGCCACGAGCCTCGGCGGGGTCGAGTCGTTGGCCGAGCGTCGCCGGCGTCAGCCCTCCGAACCCGTGCAGGTGCCGGAGTCGCTCGTACGGCTGAGCATCGGCATCGAGCATGTGGAGGATCTCTGGGCCGATCTCGCCCAGGCGCTGGCGGCCGCGAGCTGATCCTTCCCGGCGCGCCGGCTCCGCCTGCACTTGCCCGCTCCGTCTGCGCTTGCCCACCATTCCTCCGCCCGCGCCTGCGCCGCCCACCCCCACCCGCGCTTGCCCGCTCCGTCTGCGCTTGCCGTCCCTCCCGCGCTTGCCCCCTCCCGTACCCCGAGGCGCCGCCCCCAAACACCCCCACATGCATCCTCGCGAAACGCGGAAAAAGGCGGAAATTCTCCCGCGGAAGAACCTTTTTCCGCCTCTCGCAGCGAGTTTCACCGAGGCATGCAAGAGTTTCACCGAGGCCTGTACGGGAACGGAAGTTCGGTGAGAGGGCGAGCGAGATTCCTCGCTCACATTCGCCGGAGAAAGTGCGATTCCGCCAATCCCGCGAATGCTGTGGATAACGCCTGCTCCTGCCTTGCGGTTCGTTCCATGATGGGTGCATGCATCGGAATCCGCTCGCCAATACGGACATAGACCGCCGGTCGTTCCTGGTGCGCGATGCCGTTCCACCAACCTGCTCTCGAGGAGTGCTCCGGCATCCTCGTTGGGATCGTCCGTTCCACGGTGTGCGTTCGGAGCTCCCTCCCGCGGACACGCTGCGGGACCGGGCGCTTCGCTACCTGCCCCGCCTCAGAGAGGGCGAGCGCTTCAGCCATGCGACCGCTCTCGCGCTCCTGGGCTGCCCGATCCGCGTTCCGAAGGGCCAGCCGGTCGATGTCTCCTCACCCGCCCGTATCGGCCGGGTGAGCTGTGCGGGCGTCACCGGGCATCGGCACAGCACGCCCGCGCGGCATCACCTCTGTCTGTCGCCAGACTACGATTTCGATATTCCGGTGTCGGACCCGCTCCACGCCGTACGCGAGGCGGCCCTCGCGCTGCCATTCCCGGAGTTGGTCGTCGCGCTCGACTTCCTCCGCTTTCGAGACCCGAGGCGGTACGACCCGTACCTCTACGTCTCGCCCGGCGATCTGGCTCGCTCCGTCACGGAGGTCACGGGTCGCGGTGCGGTTCGCTTCAGGGCTGCCGTAGCCCTCGCACGCGAGGGGGCGGAATCGCGGATGGAGACGCTCATGCGACTCGCGGGAGCTCGAGCGGGCATGCCCGAACTGCGCCTGCAAGCCGAACTGCACGACGCTGAAGGGCGGTGGATCGGGCGCTTCGACGCCGTCGACGACAAGACGCGGAGTGCGTTCGAGTACGACGGCGAGCAGCATCACACCTCCCGTCGTCAGCGCAGGCGCGATCCCCGCAAGCATCAGGCGGCGCGGGACGCCGGGTGGCGCCTCATGGTCTTCTACCAGGAGAATCTCCTCGACGATCCGGTCGGTGCCGGGCGCCGCATGCTGAGCTTCAGCGGACGCCCCGGCCAGCCGGTCAGACCTTCACTGGCACGGCTGCTCGACGAGCGCTCCGGCGACGGCACGGAGTCGGCCGTACCGTTCACAGGCTTCGGCGTGCAGCACGACCCGCTTCGATGAAAGGCAGGAAAAGGCGCATTCCCGGGTGGATAGAAGGCCATTTCTCGTCTTTCGCCGACCTCACATGGGCGGGGAGGCTCGAGAGGTCGACGGAGCGGGGCGCGAGACGGGTCCCGCCCCGCCCTCAGGCTGCTCGGGATTCGGCGTCGTCGCGTGCCACGGGCTGCTTGAGGCGCAGGATCACGACCGTCATCGCTGCGGCCGTGAGCGAGGCGAGCACCATGTGCACCCCGACCGCGACCGGCGGCAGGCCGTTGCGGGCCTGGTAGACGCCGACGGCGATCTGCACGACGAGCACGGCGAGCAGCGCGATCGACCAGCGCAGCGGCCGCAGCCGCCCGATCGCGGCCCACACGATGAGCGCGACGACGAGGGCGAACGAGATGTAGCCGGGCCAGGCGTGGATGTGGCTGAGCAGCGTCGCGTCGAAGCCGTCGCGCACGACGTTCTCATCGCCCGAGTGCGGGCCGGCGCCGGTGGTGAGCACGCCGACGAAGATGGTGATCGCCATGAAGAGCGTGGTGACGTGGGCGAGGATCGCGTAGCCGAGCGGCACCGCACGCGCGCGGGGGAGCGAGGGCTCGTACATGCGCACGAGATAGGCCGCCGCCACGCAGACGATGACGAGCGAGATCAGGTAGTGCACACCGACGAGGTTCGCGTTCAGATGCAGCCAGACCACGAATGCGCCGATGAGCGCCTGTGCGGCCACGAGGGCCAGCACGGTCGCCGAGATCACCAGGAGGTCGCGGCGCCGAGCGCGGATGCGCCAGCTCAGCACGAGCACCAGGATCGCGGCGATCAGCAGCGGACCCGAGATGGTGCGGTTGCCGAACTCGATGAGCGAATGGATGCCCATGGCCTCGTTGTAGACGAGCGATTCGCTCGTGCACGTCGGCCAGGTGTCGCACCCGAGCCCTGAACCGGTCAGGCGGACGGTTCCGCCGGTGGCGATGATCACCACGTTCAGCACGAAGGAAATCCAGGCCGAGACGCGCAGGGTTCTCGAGGTCGTCCTCCCTCCGACGAGGTCGAAATCGCTCGCTCGTGTGCCGGTCACGGTGATCCTCTCGCTCAGTACTCGTCAGCGCTTGTCGGTGATCGCTGAGTGCGAACCGCCCGCATGAGTAAGGCTTGCCTTCGATGACATTTCGCAGGCGAGCCTGTAGACTGATTGTTTGGTGCTCAGCGGCTCGGGAACGGCCTCGCCGGCCGGCTCGGAGCGCGAGCGAGTCGGGCGCTTCGACGCCCACACTACTGCACCGTCGCAGGGAACCGGGTGTGCGGTGTGCCCCCGGATCCCACGATGGGACGAACGAGGGAAAGAACGATGCCAGAGGTGCTGATCGACCGGCCCGAACTCGAGGGCCTGGGCGTGTACGAGTTCGGATGGCACGACGCCGACGATGCCGGCGCGAGCGCGCGCCGCGGTCTGGACGAGGCCGTCGTGCGGAACATCTCAGGGCTGAAGAACGAGCCCGAGTGGATGCTGCAGCGACGCCTCAAGGCGCTGCAGATCTTCGAGCGGAAGCCGATGCCGACCTGGGGCGCCGACCTCAGCGACATCGACTTCGACAACATCAAATACTTCGTGCGCTCCACCGAGAAGCAGGCGACCACCTGGGAGGAGCTCCCGGAGGAGATCAAGGAGACCTACGAGCGTCTCGGCATCCCGGAGGCCGAGCGCCAGCGCCTCGTCGCCGGCGTGGCCGCCCAGTACGAGTCGGAGGTCGTCTACCACCAGATCCGCGAGGACCTGGAGTCCCAGGGCGTGCTCTTCCTCGACACGGACACCGCCCTGCGCGAGCATCCCGAGATCTTCCAGGAGTATTTCGGCACGGTCATCCCGTCGGGCGACAACAAGTTCGCGGCGCTGAACACGGCCGTCTGGTCGGGCGGATCCTTCGTCTACGTGCCGAAGGGAGTGCACGTCGAGATCCCGCTGCAGGCCTACTTCCGCATCAACACCGAGAACATGGGCCAGTTCGAGCGCACGCTCATCATCGCCGACGAGGGCAGCTACGTGCACTACATCGAGGGCTGCACCGCGCCGATCTACAAGAGCGACTCGCTGCACTCGGCTGTCGTCGAGATCATCGTGAAGAAGAACGCCCGCGTGCGCTACACGACCATCCAGAACTGGTCGAACAACGTGTACAACCTCGTCACGAAGCGCGCGGTCGCCGAGGAAGGCGCGACCATGGAGTGGGTCGACGGCAACATCGGCTCCAAGGTCACCATGAAGTACCCGTCGATCTACCTCACCGGCGAGCACGCGAAGGGCGAGACGCTCTCCGTCGCGTTCGCCGGCCCGGGCCAGCACCAGGACGCCGGCGCGAAGATGATCCATCTCGCCCCGCACACCAAGTCGTCGATCCTGTCGAAGTCGATCGCCCGCGGCGGCGGCCGCACCGGCTACCGCGGCGAGGTCCGGGTGGAGTCGACGGCGCACCACGCCGCCAACTCGGTGGTCTGCGACGCCCTGCTCGTCGACAGGATCTCGCGCAGCGACACCTACCCGGCCATCGACATCCGCACCGACGACGCCGAGCTCGGCCACGAGGCCACGGTGTCGCGCGTCAGCGAGGACCAGCTCTTCTACCTGATGAGCCGTGGGCTCGCCGAGGAAGAGGCGATGGCGATGATCGTCCGCGGCTTCATCGAGCCGATCGCGCGCGAGCTGCCCATGGAGTACGCACTCGAACTGAACAAGCTCATCGAGATGGGCATGGAAGGATCCGTCGGATAATGACCAACGCTGCAGCAACGATGGACCCGGCTCAGCATGGCCTGAAGGCGCACTCGGACGGCGGATGGGACTCGAAGGTTCCGGTGCAGACCCGTTCGGCGCGCCCGAAGAGCACCGATGTCGCCGACTTCCCGCGGGTCACCGGACGCGAGGCCGTCTGGAAGTTCACGCCCGTGGCCGAGCTCGACGCCCTGCTGAACGGTGAGCTCGACGGTTCGCGGGTCGCGGCATCCGTGAGCGGCCCCGAAGGCATCTCGAGCGAGTGGATCGCGCGGGACGACGCGCGCATCGGGCGCGCAGGGATCCCGGAGGAGCGCGGCGCGGCCGCGGCCTGGACCGCGTTCCGGGAGGCGCACCTGCTGACGGTCTCCGCCGAGGAGAAGGTCACCGCGATCGTCACCCGCGACACCCTCGACGCCGCCCCGCGCGCCGGCCACACGGTGATCGAAGCGAAGCCCCAGTCGCAGGGACTCGTGATTCTCGAGAACCGCGGCACGGCGCACCTCAGCGAGAACGTCGAGATCGTCGTCGGCGACGGAGCACAGCTGACTGTCGTCAGCGTGCAGCAGTGGGACGACGATGCGGTGCATCTCGCCAGCCACTACGCGACCGTCGGTCGCGACGCGTCGCTTACGCACATCGTCGTCTCGCTCGGCGGAGGCATCGTCCGCCTGAACCCGTCGATCCACCTCGATCACGAGGGCGCGAACGGCGAGGCGCTCGGCGCCTACTTCGCCGACGCCGGCCAGCACCTCGAGCACCAGGTGTACCTCGACCACGACGCCCCGCACACGCGCAGCCGCGTCACCTACAAGGGCGCGCTGCAGGGCGAGGGTGCGCACACCGTGTGGATCGGCGACGTCCTCATCCGCCGGAGCGCAACGGGCACCGACAGCTACGAGCAGAACCGCAACCTCGTGCTGAGCGAGGGCACCCGCGCCGATTCGATCCCGAACCTCGAGATCGAGACGGGCGACATCGAAGGCGCCGGGCACGCGAGCGCGACCGGACGCTTCGACGACGAGCACATCTTCTACCTGCAGAGCCGTGGCATCAGCGAGGAGGAGGCCCGCAAGCTCGTCGTGCGCGGGTTCCTGCTCGAGGTGATCGCCCAGATCGGCGATGCGGCGACGGAGGAGCGCCTCCAGGCCGCCATCGAAGCGGAACTCGCCGAGACCGATCTGGTGCGTGCGGCTGCTGTCAAGGGAGCCTGATGGCTCGTCAGAAGGCGATCGCCCTGGGCGATCTCGTGCAGGATCAGGCGGAACGCGTCGTCCTCGACGGCGTACCGATCGCGATCGTGCTCGACGGCCAGGGGGAGGTGCACGCCATCGGAGACACTTGCACCCATGGCGAGATCAGCCTCTCCGAAGGCTTCGTCGAGGGCGACACGCTCGAGTGCTGGGCGCATGGATCCGCCTTCTCCCTGCGCACCGGCCAGCCCATGAACCTGCCGGCCTTCGAACCTGTTCCGGTGTACGTCGTCGAGATCCAAGACGGCGACATCTACATAGACCCCACTGTTACGAAAGAGATTGCACAATGACTTCCCTCCTCGAGATCAAGGATCTGCACGTCAGCGTCGAGACCGACCAGGGCGCGAAGCCGATCCTCAACGGCGTCGACCTGACCATCCCGCAGGGGGAGACCCACGCGATCATGGGCCCGAACGGCTCGGGCAAGTCGACGCTCGCCTACGCGATCGCTGGCCACCCGCGCTACGAGGTCACGAGCGGATCGATCCTGCTCGACGGTGAGGAGGTCACCGAGATGGGCGTCGACGAGCGCGCCCAGGCCGGCCTGTTCCTCGCGATGCAGTACCCGGTGGAGATCCCGGGCGTGACGAACGCCAACTTCCTCCGCACCGCGAAGACCGCGATCGACGGCGAGGCGCCCGCCATCCGCACCTGGATGAAGGAGGTGAAGGAGGCCATGGAGAACCTGCGCATGGACTCCTCCTTCGCTGAGCGGAACGTCAACGAGGGCTTCTCGGGCGGCGAGAAGAAGCGCAACGAGATCCTGCAGGTCGAACTGCTGAAGCCGAAGTTCGCGGTGCTCGACGAGACCGACTCCGGTCTCGACGTCGATGCGCTGAAGGTGGTCTCCGAGGGCGTCAACCGAGCCAAGGAGACGACCGGGCTCGGAGTGCTGCTGATCACGCACTACACGCGGATCCTCCGCTACATCAAGCCCGACTTCGTGCACGTGTTCGTGAACGGGCGCGTCGCCGAGGAGGGCGGCCCGGAGCTCGCCGATCGTCTCGAGGAAGAGGGTTACGACCGCTACCTCGTGGACGCGGCCTGAGGCGCGTAGGCTAGCCGTATGACTGCAGACGCGAACGACGTCGTCGCCTCCGAGAACACGATCGGACCGGCGACGATCATGACCTCGATCGATCCCGAGTTCAAGGAGCAGGCGCTCGAGGCGCTGAAGGACGTCAGCGATCCCGAGCTCGGCGTCAACATCGTCGACCTGGGCCTGATCTACGATCTCGCCTTCGACGAGGAGCACGACGCACTCGTCATCTCGATGACGCTCACCAGTGCCGGCTGCCCGCTCACTGACGTGATCGAGAACGACATCGCCGAGGCACTCGACGGGCTCGTCCGGGCGTTCCGCATCAACTGGGTGTGGATGCCGCCGTGGACGCCCGAGCGCATCACCGAGGACGGCCGCGACATGATGCGCGCGCTCGGGTTCGCTATTTGATCACCGTAGAGAACCTCGCCATCGACGTCGGCGCCCGCCGACTCATGAGCGGGGTGACCTTCCGTGTCAATCCGGGGGACAAGATCGGTCTTGTCGGGCGCAACGGCGCCGGCAAGACCACGCTCACGCGTACCCTCTCGGGTGAGTTGCAGCCCGCCGAAGGCAGTGTCGCGATCAGCGGGGAGCTCGGCTTCCTCCCGCAGGATCCGCGCTCGGGGGACCCCGAGCAGCTCGCGCGGCACCGGATCCTCGATGCCCGCGGCCTCGGCACTCTGACGAAGAACATCGCCCGCGCTTCGGAGGAGATGGCCTCGGACGATCCGAAGGTCGCCGAGAAGGCGATGAAGCGCTTCGGAAACCTGACCGATCGCTTCCAGGCGCTCGGCGGCTATGCCGCGGAGGCGGAAGCGGCCTCGATCTCGCACAATCTCGGCCTGCCCGATCGGGTGCTCGACCAGCCGCTCGGGACCCTCTCGGGCGGTCAGCGCCGACGCATCGAGCTCGCACGGATCCTCTTCAGCGACGCAGACACGATGATCCTCGACGAGCCGACCAACCACCTCGACGCCGACAGCATCGTCTGGCTGCGGGAGTTCCTCAAGACCTACCGCGGCGGCGTGATCGTGATCAGCCACGACATCGACCTGGTGGGGGAGACCGTGAACCGCGTCTTCTACCTCGACGCGAACCGTCAGGTGATCGACGTCTACAACATGGGGTGGCGCCTCTACCTCCGGCAGCGGGCTGCCGACGAGGAACGGCGCCGGAAGGAGCGGGCGAACGTCGAGAAGAAGGCATCGGCCCTGAAGGATCAGGCGGCAAGGTTCGGCGCGAAGGCCTCGAAGGCCGCTGCCGCGCACCAGATGGTGGCGCGTGCGGAGAAGATGCTCTCGGGCCTCGAGGATGAACGGCGGGTCGACCGCGTCGCCAAGCTGCGCTTCCCCGATCCCGCCCCCTGCGGAAAGACACCGCTGCAGGCTTCGGGCCTCTCGAAGTCGTACGGATCGCTCGAGATCTTCGCCGGCGTGGACCTCGCGATCGACCGCGGATCGAAGGTCGTCGTGCTGGGGTTGAACGGTGCCGGCAAGACGACGCTGCTGCGCCTGCTCGCCGGGATCGACGAGCCCGACACCGGCGGCCTGGTACCGGGGCACGGCCTCAAGATCGGCTACTACGCGCAGGAGCACGAGACGCTCGACGTGAAGGCGAGCGTGCTGCAGAACATGATCTCGGTGTCGCGGCATCTGACCGAGACGGAGGCGCGCAAGGTGCTCGGCTCGTTCCTGTTCACGGGAGACGACGTGCACAAGCCCGCCGGGGTGCTCTCTGGCGGGGAGAAGACGCGCCTCGCGCTCGCCATGCTCGTCGTTTCGAGCGCGAACGTGCTGCTGCTCGACGAGCCGACGAACAACCTCGACCCGGCGAGCCGCGAAGAGGTGCTCGACGCGCTCGCGAACTTCTCCGGCGCCGTGGTGCTGGTATCGCACGATCCCGGAGCCGTCGAGGCGTTGAACCCCGAGCGCGTGCTCATCATGCCGGAGGGGACCGAGGATCACTGGTCGAAGGAGTACCTCGAGCTGATCGAGCTGGCGTAGGGCCGGATGCTCAGTCGCTCTCGTCGGGCTCGGCGCCGCCCACGGGAGTCCGCCCCTTCGACGGCGCGGCGTCATCTTCGGCCGACTCCGGCGGGCCGAGCCGGGTGATGACGAAGGCGGCGCCGTCCTGCTGCATCCCGTTCGAGTAGTAGGCGACGTGACCGCTCTCATCGAGATCGAAACCGCTCTGGCAGACGATGTCGCCCGAGACGCAGTAGTCCCGCAGCCGATCGGCGAAAGCGTCCAGGCTGCCTGCCGGTCTCGGCAGCACACCGTTGACACTCGGGTCGAAGTCCCCGACGTCGTAGCTTTCCGCACCGCGGAACCTCGGATCGCCGTAGAGCACGACCGCGAGCACGCGCTCCGCCGCGTCCGGCGCGAGTTCCCCGACCGACGCGCCGATGAGCCGGACCTCGGGCGAGGCGATGGCGTCACCGACGATGAGCGCGCCCTGGGAGTAGCCGAGCAGGATGAAGCGCTGCTCCGGGCAGGCGTCGGCCTGCACGTTGAGCGTGTCGATCAGGATCCGCGCGCCGCGCGTGGCACCGATCTTGACCTCGGCGTCGGCCGGGTAGTCGAGGTCGACGGTCTGCACCTCGTCGGGCCGGGACTCGGCGATCATGCGCACCACGGGGGAGAGCAGCTGCCCGCTCGCCCCTTCGCCGGTGCCTCGCGATGTGACCACCAGATAGGGCGTGCAGTCGACGGCGTCGACCATCGGATCCGGGTGCAGCGTCGCGTCGTACTCGTCGATCTCCTCCGGGGCCATCGGGGCCTCGGTGACCTCGGACAGGTCCGCGCGGGTGCTTTCCGGATCCGGCTTCGACGCGCACCCGGCCGCCGTCGCGACGATCGCACCGCAGATCACCGCACCGATCAGGGCACGCCGCAGCGCGGCGAACACGACGGCGCGGGGTTTCCGGCGCAGCAGGAGCAGTTCAGCCATCGAGCAGGGCGTCCTCGATGTCCGCGTCGCTCGGCCCGCGTCGGCGTCGCCGCTCGGCACGGCGCAGATCCGCCTCTTCTCGGGCCGACTCGTTCCCGGCGAGCGCACGATGATCCTGCCGAGCACCGTAGGCCATGCCCGCGCCGCCGATGATGATGAAGACGTACCACTGCAGGGCGTAGGAGAGGTGCGGGCCCTCGTCCCGCTCGGGCCGTTCGGCGAGCACTCCTGTCTCGCCAGTCGGCGTCTCGCTCACCAGTTGCCCGAACACGGCGAGATACGCAGTGTCGTCGGTACCGGTCAACTCGGCGAGCATCGGCGCATTGATGCTCGGAACGGAGCGCTTCGACGCGCTGCTTCCCGCAACCTCCGGCTCACTCGCGCGCAGGCGTACCAGCACGCTCGCCTCGCCCGTCGGCGCGACCGGCAGCGCGGCCGGCGCCTCGTCGGTGCCGGAGACGTGGACCCAACCGCGATCGACGAAGACCACGCTTCCGTCGTCGAGCCGGAACGGCTGGACCAGAGCGGATCCGACGCCGTCGGGGCCCGGGCGGTTTCGCGCCAGCAGCGGTTCGTCGATGTACGAGCCGCTCAGTTCGACGGTCTGCCATTTCCACGTGTCCTCGTCGAAGCCGTCTCGCTGCGGCACGGCCTCGGCCAGGTCGATGGGCGCGGAGTCGTAGTTCCGGTCGATGCGGTCGATCTCGGCGCGGGCTTCGGCTCGCCGGGCGAACTGCCAGTTTCCGAGCAGCACGCAGACGACGGCGAATACGGTGAACAGCGCGAAATAGCCGAGCCACCGACGGCTCCGCAGGAACCCCCAACCCGTGTCGGTCGTGCCGGGCGGCCTCCCGTTCATCGTCCACCCTCCGTCGCGCGGTCGGACAGCTCCGCAACCGGGACGACTTCGAGCGGGAACGAGCGCGCCGCGAGGAACTCCCGCAGGAACTCGAGATGCTCGTCGCAGGCGAGCCACGTCTTCCAGCGATCCTCGGCATGGATCTTCGGGTTCCGCCAACGGATCGCCTGGCCGGCCGCTTCACGGCAGCCGGCGCGCGAGCACTCGTAGGTCAGGGCGGGCGCTCCTCCGAGCGACGCCGCGAGCGAACCGCTCACGCGGCCTCCCCATCGACGGTCGCCGGCCCTCCGGCGCGCCGCTCGGCAGGAGCGTCCACGACGAGGAGCTGTTCCGAAGCAGGCGTGGACGACGAGTCCTCGGCCGGGCTGCTCCGGCCGGTCAGTTCGAGCGGCGTGGGCGGCTCCGGACGCGTCCCGACCCCCGGTGCGGCTTGATTCGCCACGATCACGGCGAAATAGGGCAGGATCACGGCGGCCACGCCGACGAGCAGGATCCACCAGCCTCGTACGAAGAAGAGCGAGCCGACGCAGGCGATGCGGATCGTCATCGCCGTGAAGTAGACACGCATGCGGTGCGCACGATCCTCCGCCGGGTTCACCCCGACGGACGTCACCTCGTACTGCCGCTCCACACCGTCGATTTTAGTCCCGTCGGCTGCCGGTAGGCTGGGCGCAGCCAAGGAAAGGATCAGTCATGGCAACCTCTCGCACCGTCCTCGTCACCGGCGGCAACCGGGGCATCGGATACGCCATCGCCGAGCGCATGCTCGCCGATGGACACCGTGTCGCCGTCACCGCGCGTTCGGGGGAGGGTCCGGCGGGCTCGCTGACGGTCCGCGCCGAGATGACGGATGCCGCATCGATCGATGCCGCCTTCACCGAGATCGAGCAGCAGCTCGGCCCGGTCGAGGTCGTGGTCGCGAACGCCGGCATCACTCGGGACACCCTGCTGCTCCGGATGAGCGAGGAGGATTTCTCCGAGGTCATCGACACGAACCTCACGGGAACGTTCCGCGTCGTGAAGCGCGCCGCCAAGGGTCTCCTCAAGGGTCGCTTCGGCCGCGTGATCCTCATCTCGAGCGTCGTCGCGCTGTACGGCTCGCCCGGGCAGATCAACTACTCCTCGTCGAAGGCCGCACTCGTCGGTTTCGCACGGTCGCTGACACGAGAGCTCGGCGGTCGGGGCATCACGGCGAACGTCATCGCTCCGGGCTTCATCGACACCGACATGACCGCAGTGCTGCCCGAGCAGCAGCAGCAGCAGTACCTCTCGTCGATCCCGGCTGGGCGATTCGGCGATGTCGCGGAGATCGCCGGCGCCGTGTCGTTCCTCGCCGGCGACGACGCCGCGTACATCTCGGGCGCGGTCATCCCGGTCGACGGCGGGCTGGGGATGGGCCACTGACGTGGCCCGTTGAATCCCCAATACTTCGGCGCGGGGCGCGCCGAAGCGGCGTCGCCGCGCGATGCGATGCATCGCTTGGTGCGGCTGGCCGGGGCATGGGCCATTGACGTGGCCCCTCGAATCCCAAATACTCCGACGCGGGGGCGCGCCTAGGCCTAGCATGCCGAGCAGTGAAGTCAAGGCCTATCGAACGGCGGCCGGCCGGGTTAGCCTGATCGGATGACCTCCCATGCACACCCCCGGTCCCTGGCCCGCGTCGCGGTCGACGCCGCCGCGCTCTCCGAGCTGTACACCGCCCCGGAGATCCTGCGCGTCGTCAACGTGTGGGACGCCGTCAGCACGCGCGTGGTGTCGGAACTTCCCGGGACCCGGGCCATCGCCACAGCCGGGCACGGCATCGCCGCAGCCCACGGGTACCCCGACGGCGAGCGGATCCCTCTCGACCTGATGATCGCCGCGCTCGAGCGCATCGTGGCGGCCACCGATCTGCCGGTCACCGCCGATCTCGACGGCGGCTTCGCCGACGCGGGCGAGACGGTGCGCCGCGCCATCGCGGTCGGAGTATGCGGCGCCAACATCGAGGACCGGATGCGCCCGCTGCGGGAATCCGTCGACGTCATGGAGGCCGCGGTGCACGCCGGCGACAGCGAAGACGTGCGCTTCGTGCTGAACGCGCGCACCGATGCGCTGCTCAAGGCGGGGGACCGGCCCCGCGGGGAGGCGCTCGCCGAGGCGATCACGCGCGGCCGCGCCTACGTCGGCGCCGGGGCGCAGTGCGTGTTCGTGCCCGGCGTGCTCACCGGCGACGAGGCCGGAGCCCTGGTCGCCGGGATCGGACTGCGCAAGGTGAGCGTGATCGGCCTTCCCGGTGCGCTCACGGCCGCCGAGTACGAGGCGCTGGGCGTCGCCCGGATCTCCTATGGACCGATGCCGCAGAACGTCGCGCTGACGGCGCTGAAACGGCTCGGCACCTCGCTGCTGGCGGACGGCGTCATCCCGGACGACACCGAGAAGCTCAACAACTTCTGAGCGAGACCGGCCGGCTGCGGTCGACCGGCGCGAACTACGGGCGCCGTCGATGTGCGCAGCCGGTTACAGCTCGTCGAGCATCGGGATGACCTGCGCGAGATCCTGCTCGATCGACACGTCCGCCCGCTCCCGCACGATCGGCTTCGCGTTGAAGGCGACCGAGAGCGCGGCGACCTCCATCATCTCGAGATCGTTCGCACCGTCGCCGATCGCGACGGTGGCGGCGAGCGGGATCCCGGCATCGTGGGCCCACTCGCGCAGCGCCGCCGCCTTCGCCGCGGCGTCGACGATCGGGCCGAGCGTGCGGCCGGTGAGCGCTCCGTCGACCACCTCCAGGCGGTTCGCGCGCCAGAGGTCGAGGCCGAGGTCGTCGGCGAGTGGATCCAGCACCTCGTGGAAGCCGCCCGAGACGACGCCGACGACGCCGCCGCGCTCGTGCACCGCGGCGACGAGCTCGTGGATGCCGGGAGTCGGGCGAACCCGGCGATACGCCTGCTCGAAGACCGTCTCCGGTGTGCCTGCCAGGGTGGCCACCCGCTCGCGCAGACTCTCGGCGAAATCGAGCTCGCCCCGCATCGCGCGCTCGGTCACCTCGGCGACGAGTTCGCGCGTGCCGGCCGCGTCGGCGAGGAGTTCGATGACCTCGTCCTGGATCGTGGTCGAGTCGCAGTCCAGCACGACGAGCGGGCGGTTGGGGGAGGGAGTGCTCATACCCTCCAGCGTAGGGCGTGCCGCGCCACGGCGATGACCTCCGCTCGGTACGCTGGATGGCATGAGCAATGTGCTGCGCTTCTCCGACGTCGATTACGTGCGCGACGGGCGCCCGATCCTCAGCGGGATCGACTGGGAGGTCGACAGCGATCAGCGATGGGTGATCCTCGGCCCGAACGGCGCGGGGAAGACCACCATGCTGCGTCTGGCGACGGCGAACGACTATCCGACGACCGGGCAGGTGACGGTGCTCGACTCCACGCTCGGCAAGGTCGACATCTTCGAGCTCCGCAACCGCATCGGCTTCGCATCGTCCGCGACCGCGCGCCGGATCCCGGCGAACGAGACCGTGCGGGATGTGGTGCTCACCGCCGCCTACAGCGTCGAGGGCCGCTGGAACGAGGAGTACGACAGCCTCGACGAACGCCAGGCCGAACGCATTCTGGCGGAGTGGGATCTCGTCGACTTCGCCGACCACCGTTTCGGCACCCTCAGCGATGGCGAGCGCAAGCGGGCGATGATCGCGCGGGCGGTGATGACCGATCCCGAGCTACTGCTGCTCGACGAGCCGAGCGCGAGTCTCGACCTGGGCGCACGGGAACGGCTGCTGCAGCTGCTCTCCGGCTACGCCCAGTCGCCCTACTCTCCCGCGATGATCATGGTGACGCATCACGTCGAGGAGATCCCGCCCGGCTTCACGCACGTGCTGCTGCTCCGCGACGGCCGAGTGCAGGCGGCGGGCCCCATCGACGAGACGCTAACCGCCGACGCGCTCGGCGCGACCTTCGGCATGGAGTTCGAGGTGACGCAGCGCAACGGGCGCTATTCGGCGGTGGCGCACGCGTAGGATCGCCACCGCGCCGCATTCTGCTAGACTTGACCGCTGGTGCGGACTCGTCCGCCGATCCCAAGACCTCGGAGCGTGCTGTTACACGCTCCTCACCAGGCAACATCTAAGGAACTCCCATGAAGACCGACATCCACCCCGAGTACAACGCGATCGTGTTCCGCGACCTGGCTTCGGGGGAGACCTTCCTCACCCGGTCCACGCTGACCAGCGACAAGACCATCGAGCTCGACGGTGCGACCTACCCGGTGATCGATGTCGAGATCTCGAGCGCCTCGCACCCCTTCTACACCGGCAAGCAGCGCATCCTCGACTCGGCCGGTCGCGTCGAGAAGTTCAACCAGCGCTTCAAGGGCTTCGGCGCGTAAGCTCCGAGCTGCACGCAGAAGGGCGGATCCCGATTCGGGGATCCGCCCTTCTGCGTCTCATCCCGGTCCTGCGTGTCCCGGTCCTGCGTGGCGCCGCACAATCGCTCTCTCGCGAGTGACGGGGCTACCGCAACGGCCAAGCGCCTTCGGCGACGAATTGCGGATCCCGCACCCGTCGCATGTACTCCTGGAAGTTCGCGGCTTGCGCCGCCGCCCACGAGACCTGCTCGTCGTGCAGCTGCTGCACGTCACCGGGCAACACGGATGCGTAGCGGCGGGCGATCGCCTGCGCCACCCTGCCCGCCGCGATCGCATCCTCGCCTGCGTCATGGGCCGTATCAAGTGCGACGCCGTAGTGCTGAGTGACGACATCGAGCGTGCGCTTGCCCTTGCGGAAGCGGTCCACCTGCTTGTCGATGACGAGCGGATCGATGACGGGGGAGGGGAGCCCCGGCCACGCGATGCCGTGGCGCACGGCCTCGGCGCGCAGCAGGGTGAGGTCGTACGGGGCGTTGTAGACGACGACGGGGTAGCCGCGCTCGATCATGGCGAACAGCTGCTCGATGATCTGGGCGACGCCGACTCCCGCATCGACGCCGCTGGCGCGGGCCACCTCGGTGGTGATGCCGTGCACGCGTGCGGCGGCCTCCGGGATCTCCACGCCCGGGTCGATCAGCCAGTCGTAGCGCTCGCCGACCGCGCCGCCCTCGCCCAGCAGCGCGATGCTCGCGCTGACGATGCGCGCCTGCGCCGGATCCACCCCGGTCGTCTCGGTGTCGAACACGGCGAGCTGCGAGGCCCAGAGGGGGAGTGCATCGGTCACGGCGGATCCTTTCGTCCATCACAGCGTAGCGGCCGTGCCGTGCAGCCGTCGGCGCTTCGGCGTTCCGCCGGGCGCTAGACTCGATGGGTGAGCGAAGCACCGGCCGAATTGCGGATCGATGCGCTCGGCATCGAGACCCGGGCCTGGCAGTACGGCGACCGACATGGTGAGCCGAGCGGCGAGACGATCATCCTGGTGCACGGCTTCCGCGGAGACCACCACGGGCTTGCCGGCATCGCCGCGGCGCTCGTCGAGCACCGCCCCGGTATACGGGTCGTCGTTCCCGACCTGCCGGGGTTCGGGGCGAGTCCGGCGATCCCCGGACGTGAGCACGATCTCGCGCTCTACGGCGAATGGCTGCGCGCTTTCGCACGGGAGGCCGCACCCGGCGGGTACTCGATCCTCGGCCATTCCTTCGGATCCCTGGTCGTCGCCGCCGCACTGGACCAGGGGCTCGACCCGAGCACGGTCGCACTCATCAACCCGATCTCCTCGCCCGCGCTCGAAGGACCGCAGGCCGTGATGACGCGGCTCGCGATCTTCTACTACTGGGCCGCGGACCGTCTGCCCGAGCGTGCAGCGCGCGCGCTCCTCGGCAACCCGGTGATCGTGCGCCTGATGAGCATCGTGATGGCGAAGACGCCCGATCCGGCGCTCCGCGCCTGGATCCACGGCCAGCATGACCGCTATTTCAGCCGTTTCGCCGACACGAGTACGCTCCTCGAGGCCTTCCGCGCCTCCGTCTCCCACACGGTCGCCGAGTACGCTGCGGCGATCACGCAGCCGGTGCTCCTGATCGTGGGGGACCGGGACGACATCACGCCGCTTCCGGCCCAGCTCGGGCTGCAGCGCCAGCTCGCGGACTCGCGGCTCCGTGTGATGCCGGGAGTCGGGCATCTCGTCCACTACGAGGCGGTCGAACCGGCCGTTGCAGCGCTCGCCAAGTTCCTGCGCGAGCATTCGGAACGCAGCGCAGACGTTTCCGACACGACGGGGGAACGTCGGTGAGCATCCGATGAGGATCCTCCGCATCGAGGATGTCGGCGTACCCGAACTCGCCGACTACACGCAGCTGACCGATGTCGAACTGCGGCGCGTGCGCGAACCCGCGGAGGGCCTGTACCTCGCGGAGTCGCCCAAGGTGATCGAGCGCGCGCTGCGCGCAGGGCACCGCCCGCGATCGGTGCTGCTGCTCGAGGAATGGCTGCCGCGCGTCGAGCCGTTGCTGGCGGGCCATCCCGATGTACCCGTCTACGTGGGGGACTCCGCCCAATTGGAGCGGCTCACCGGCTTCCACCTGCATCGAGGAGCCCTCGCCTCGATGCACCGGCCGGAGGCTCGCGACCCGCTCGAGCTGCTGCGCGCGTCGAAGCGCATCGTCGTGCTCGAGGATCTGGCGGATCACACCAACGTCGGCGCGATATTCCGCTCGATCGCGGCGCTGGACGCGGACGGCGTTCTGCTGACCCCGGCCTGCGCCGATCCGCTCTACCGGCGTGCGGTGCGCGTCAGCATGGGGGCGGTGCTCCAGGTGCCATGGGCGCGCCTGCCCGAATGGCCGCTGGCCGGACCGATGATCCGGAGCGCCGGTTACGAGCTCGCGGCCTTCGCGCTGCGAGACGATGCCGAGGACCTCGCGGATTTCGTCGCGGATACGCCGGATCGGCTCGCGCTCCTCTTCGGTACCGAAGGGCAGGGATTGACGCGCCGTGCGCTCGCCTCGGCCACGCGCTGCGTGACGATCCCCATGGGGAACGGCGTGGATTCGTTGAACGTCGCAACAGCCGCGGCGGTCGCGCTCTGGGCCGTGCGCACGGCCGATCATGCGGCCGGATGAGGGGAGCAGCCGCCCCTCCGCGCGCGTTCGGGAAATCGATAGGCGCTCCGATTAGGCTCGGTGCGGACATGCCGCTCGGAGCGGTGAGACGAGCATCGGGGGAGCGCGCATGAACGGGGTCGGACGGGGCAAGGCCCTGCTCTACGCGCTGTTCGCGCTCGGCGTCGGCGTCGTCTCGTACGTGATCGGCGTGCAGAGCGGGATCGGTCAGCTCGCCGAGCAGAGCGTGCTGGGCGCCTCTGAGTTCACCTTCGACCCGCCCGCTCCGCTGAGCCTGGTCTCCACCTGGAGCGTTGGCGCTGCACTGCTCGTCATCCTCCTGGTCGCCTGGCGGTACCGCGGCTTCGGACGGGCTCTCTGGATCGTGCTGTTCGGCGGTGCCGCGATCCTGGCTTCGCAGTTGTTGAAGCAGGAGTGGCTCATCCGGCCGTCGCTGCTCGACTTCGAAGCCGACAACACGTTCCCGAGCGGGCATATGACCGTTTTCGCGGTCGTCGTCGGAGGAGCGATCTGGGCGCTTCCCGCAGCGTCGAGGGGTGTGGCCGGCGTGCTCGGTGCCATGCTCCTCGGCACGGCCTCGTGGCAGCTGCTCGCATTCGGCTGGCACCGCCCGAGCGACGTGTTCGGGGGACTCGCCCTCGGTGTGCTGGCCTTCGGTCTCGCGGCCGCGTTCCGCCTGCCGCGTCGTGCACGCACTGTGAGGCTGCCGAGTTCGGGTGCCAACGCGTTGAACAAGGTCCTCGGCGTCGTGCTGACGGTGAGCGGCTGGGCGCTGGTCGTCGGCGGATTGATCGTCGTCGCGGGTGCGGCGACGCTTGATTCCGGATCGATGCTGCTGGGCGGCAGCGAGATCGCGCTCGTCGGTGCGAGCGCATTGACCGCTCGGGCCTATATGACGCTCGGCGCGTAGCCTCGCGATTCTTCATCAACGTCCGTACCCGTGCGACGTTATGCATGCGTGGATAATCTATATTATGTCAGCTTAAAGTTCAGGCCGACGCGTTACTTGCTCCCCGACTGCAGCTCACCGTCCGCTTGCGGCCCACTTCCCCGGATGGTTCCCTAGGCGAAGAACGAGAACACGAGCGTCAGGATCGAGAGTGCAAGCATGCCGAGGCAGTTCAGCCAGAACGCCTGAGTCAGGAACTTCGCCCTGAGATGGGAAGCCGCCGCGCACAGGAAATAGACGATCACTCCAATGTTCGCCGCGAGCCCGACGCCCGGAACCCAGAGGCCGACAATCAGACCCGTAGCCGCAAGCGTCTTGATGACGATCAGCACCCACCACCATTCGCGCGGAAAGCGCACCCCGTCGAGGCAATCGCGGATGAATGCCGGCGGCTTGAGCGAAGCAGCAGCATCGAACAGGAGCGCAGCAGTCAGCGGCATGGTCAGCCACCACGGGTCGGCGATGAGGGTCATGCCCAGGCCTCCCCTGCTCGACAGATCGCCGCGACGATGCGACGCAGGCTTCGCCTGAGGTCGGCCGCACTCGTAGCTGCGTCAGACGGCCAGCTGAAGAGGCGCCCGATATACGCGAAGTAGATGCTCTCGGCCAGCGATCGGGCCTGCTCCGCGGCGGGCGGATCCTCTGCACCCAGCACTGCGGTTTCGATCTCGCCGACGAGCAGGCCCGAGAGGTCGGAGAAGACGATCGAGCCGTGCTCCCCCGCGACCAGCACCGAGCCGTACGCCCGAGCCAGCGCGGCGTCGGCGGTGAACATCTCGATGAACGGATCCAGCAACAGAAGGATCTGCTCGGTCAAGTCTCCCCGCACCCCCTCGGCGCCGCGAAAGTTCGCTTCGTGGATTCCCTTGATGCCTCGATCGAAGACGGCGACGAGCAGGGCGTCCTTCTCCCCCACTGAGGCGACGGTGCCGACGCTCACCCCGCAGGCGACGGCGATATCGCGGATGGTGGTGTTCGCGAACCCCCTGGTACGGAAGAGCTCGCCGGCAGCCGACAGCACCTTCGCTTCGGTCTCGCGGCGCTGTTCGTCGCGTCTGGCATTCATGGAGATCCTGACTGAATGCATTCACTGAACATATTCAGCATACACTATTCCAGACCGGGAGCACATCGACGACTCGTTCAGCTCAGGAAGTCGTCGAGGGTCGGAGTCTCACCCGGATCGACGTCAGGATCCCCGACTACCGGAGCGATTCCCTCGTCAGACGTGAGCGTGCGCGTCGCGGTTGTAGCCTGAGTGCAGTTCGCCGAACGCGGGCGCGCTTCGAAGGAGAACGCGATGAGACAGCTCCGCTACTCGATCAACACCACGCTCGACGGCTGCTGCCACCACGAGGCCGGGATCCCGCCGAACGAGGACTCGATGCGCTACTGGACCGATGAGATGGCGCAGGCCGATGCCCTGCTCTTCGGCCGGGTGACCTACGAGATGATGGAGTCGGCGTGGCGGAAGCCGGACACCGGAGTCTGGCCCGACTGGATGGAAGAGTGGGAGATTCCGTTCGCCGAAGCCATCGACCGGGCGGAGAAGCACGTCGTGTCGAGCACCCTGAGCGGAGTCGACTGGAACGCCGACCTGGTGCGAGGCGACGTGGCGCAGGCGGTTCGGCAGCTCAAGCAGCAGCCGGGCGAACGCCTGTGGGTGGGCGGAGTGACGCTCCCCCGTGCGCTGGCGGATCTGGGGTTGATCGACGAGTACGAGTTCCTCGTGCAGCCGGTGCTCGCGGGGCACGGGCCGACATTGCTCGCCGGTCTGCGGGAGCGCATCCAGCTCGAGCTCGTTGATCGCCAGGAGTTCCGATCGGGCGCGATCGCCCTGCGCTACCGATCCGCGCGGATTCCGGCCTGACGCACACGCGCCGCTCAGGCGGCCCGACTCACTCCCCCACGCCGCGAAGCGGAACGAGGCCGCGATTCCGGCGGATGTCGCGGTAGTTCCACTGGACGTCTCGAGCTTCGGCGAGCCAGCGGCGCACCGCTTCGACGTCGACCTGCTCGGGCGCCGTGTACCGTGCTTCGGCCGCCTGGAACGTGCCTTCGGGCTTCAATCCCGATTCGCGGAACGACTGCCCGCTCCAGAACAGCAGCCGCACCGCAGACTTCAGCCGGCTGTATCCGACGACCGGGTTGCCGTCGAAGAACCACACCGGGTGGGCGTGCCACACCTTCCGCTCGGCGTCCGGCAGCTCCTGTTCGATCGTCGTGAGCAGCAGATCGCATATCGGCCGCGCCGAGGCGTCGAGCCGATCATGAAACTCTCGGATGTCGTCGGGAACCGTGCCCATGTCGCGATTTTAGGCGACACCGCGGCGAGCGGCCAACCCTCTCCGGCGGGCGGGTGAGGCCGTGCACGGTCACTCGGCGAACTCGAGCCCCGAGCCTCCAGGGCTCATGCCTCGAGGCTATCGGCGCATCGACACCGGAGCTACTCCCTGCCGGCGTCGTTCTCTCGCGGGTGAACGCGCACCATATCCTCGAGCAGATCGTCGGCGAGAGGATTCTCGAGGGTGAACTGAATCGCATGCTGGGTGGTCGTGTGGCCCTCGAGCCCATCCCGCAGCTCATCGATCGCCCACGACGACGGGAAGAGGCTCCTGTGCTTCTTCGAAGCGGTGAAGTAGACGAGCGCCAGTCCCCCGTGCTTGAGCGTCGGCATGCCGTAGCTCATCGTCTCTTCGGCCGACGGCACCAGCCGTTTCACCAGTACGCGGATCCGTTCGAGCTCGGCCCGACGCTCGGCGTCCACACCATCGAGATACTCGTCGACCGTCTTCGGCTGCATGCTCACATCACCCTCCAGCATCCGAACAAGTGATCGTCGACCATGCCCGCCGACTGCATCAGCGCGTACATGGTGGTCGGGCCGACGAAGCGGAAGCCGCGCTTGCGCAGTTCCCTGCTCAGCGCCGTCGACTCCGATGTCACGGCGGGCACCTCGTCCATGGCGACCGGGCGCGCCCGCTCCCCCGCGGATCCGCCCGGTGCGAACGACCACATCAGCTCATCGAGCTCACCGTCTGCCATGTCCCGCACCAGCGCCGCGTTGGAGATCGTCGCCTCGATCTTCGCACGGTTGCGGATGATGCCGGCATCCCCCAGCAGCCTCTCGACGTCCGCCGGGCCGAAGCCGGCGACCCGCGCCGGATCGAAGCCTTCGAACGCCTCGCGGAACCGCGGTCGCTTGCGCAGGATCGTGATCCAGGACAATCCCGCCTGGAACCCTTCCAGCGCCATCTTCTCGAACAGCACGTGGTCGCCGCGCAGCGGAACACCCCACTCCTCGTCGTGGTAGCGCCGGTACTCCTGATCGTCGCCGACCCACGCGCAGCGGCGGATCCCGTCGGGCCCGGTCACGATAGCGCTCACGAGGGCCAGCGTAGCAAGCGGACTTTCCCGGGCGGCAGGGGCTAGCGCTCGGTCAGCCGCGCGAGCTTCCGCTCGAACACGCTCCGCTGCGCGTCGTTCGTCGCAAGCGCCGCGGCGGCCGAGAGCGCAGAACGCGCTTCATCCGTTCGTCCAAGCCGGGTCAGCAGTTCGCCTCGTACGCCCGGCAACGCGGCGGAGCCTCGGAGTCGCCCCGAGGCGGCGATCTCGTCGACGATGCGCAGAGCGGTCGCGGGGCCCGTGGACATCGAGACCGCGACTGCACGTGCGAGGTCGGCCATCGGGTTCGGCGCGATCCGGCAGAGCGCTTCGTACAGCAGAACGATCCCCTCCCAGTCCGTGTCGTCGACGCTTACGGCTCGGCAATGGCACTCGGCGATGGCGGCCTGCAGTGCGTACGGCCCGTTGCCTCGACCCCTGGCTCGAGCGCACCGCTCGGCTTCTCGCAGCACGGCGCTGCCCCGAGCGATCTGACCGCGATCCCAGCGCGAGCGATCCTGCTCGTCCAGCAGCACCGGCCCGCCGCCCGGAGACTCGCGCGCGGCGAAGCGCGAGCGCTGCAGCTCCATGAGGGCGACCAGCGCGTGCGCCTCGGGCTCTCGCGGCACGATTCCGCGCAGCATGCGACCGAGTCGCAGCGCCTCGTCGGCGAGGTCCGGGCGTATTCCCCGCTCCCCCGCGGTCGCCGCATACCCCTCCGTGAAGATCAGGTAGATCACCCCGAGCACGCCGACGAGACGTGCCGGCCACTCCGGCGGATCCGGCGTCGCGAACGGCACGTTCGCCGCGGCCAGCGTCTTCTTCGCCCGGGTGATCCTCGCCTGAACCGTCGCGACTGGCACCATCAGCATCCGCGCGATCTCCTGCGAGGTCAGGCCGCCGACCACCCGCAGCGTGAGCGCGATTTGCGATTCGCGCGACAGCACCGGGTGGCAGGCGGTGAACACGAGGCGGAGCAGGTCGTCCTCGATCGGCTCCCAAGCGAGATCCGACGTATCCCCCATCTCGTGCGCGAGCTGCGCGTAACGCTCATCGAGGCGCCCGCGCCGCCGCCAGCCGTCGATGAGCCGGCGCTTCGCCACGGCGGTGAGCCAAGCACCGGCGTTCTGCGGCACGCCCTGTCCGGGCCACGAGCCGAGCGCTTCGGCCAGCGCCTCCTGGGCGACGTCCTCCGCAAGGCCGAAGTCGCCGGCCATCCGGGCAAGCGCAGCGACGATGCGCCGGCCCTCGATGCGCCAGACAGCCTCGACCGCGCGGGCGACGTCGGCGGGCATCAGTCGGTTCCGAGCTCCTCGCGCCAGCCGGCCTCCTTCTTGATGTACTCGTTGTCGGCGAACTCCGCGAGATCGTTTTCGTCGTGCACGCGACGCACCTCGAGCGTGCTGCCCGGGCCGAGCGGGCATCGCTTCGCCCACTCGACGGCCTCCTCGGCGGTCGCCGTCTGCAGGATCCAGAAGCCGTTGAAGAGCTCGTGCACCTCTCCGTACGGCCCGTCGCTCACCACCGGCGTTTCGCCGCCGAACTCGACCAGATAGCCGGGCTCGTCGGCGAGGCCCTCGCCGGCGACCATGACGCCGGCCTGCATCAACTGCTCGTTGTAGGCGCCCATCTCGTTCAGGATCTGCTCGAAGTCCATCTCCTTCGAGGCGTCGATCGCCGCCTGCGTTGCCCGCATGATCAGCATGTGCTTCATCTCTTCATCTCCTTGTTCCGGGAGTGCCCTCTGCACTCTCCTACTATGACGTCGAACGGCTCGGAGCGGAATCGACACGAGCCGAGAAGAACTTCTCGCGGCGCCCCGAGCCGGTGCCGGATCGCTGCAGGGGCGATCCGGCACCGGCTCGGAACAGCACAGTCGGATAACCTTCGGCCGCAATGCCGGATCTTCGGAGGAACGGGCAGGCCCGCTGCGCCATAATCTCTGTGTGCCGAAACCGCTGAAGAAGATCCGCAAGTATGCGCGCCGGGCCAAGCTGGCGATCGATACCGAGCGGATCGCGCGCCAGCGGCACCGCGCCATCCGCGCCGATACCGTGTTCTACGAGTCGTTCGCGGGCAACGGCGTGCTCTGCAACCCCGAGGCGATCTTCCGCTACCTGCTCGAGCACCCCGATTTCTCCCATCTCACACACGTCTGGTCGATCTCCGACCCGGCCGCGATCCGCAGTTTTCGCGAGGAGTTCGGCGATCACCCCCGCGTCGACTTCGCCCGTACCGGCGGCGGCAAGTACTGGAAGGCGCTCTCGACCTCCGGGTACGTCATCAACAACGCCACCTTCCCCCCGGCCTTCGGCAAGCGCGAGGGCCAGGTCTATCTGAACACCTGGCACGGCACGCCGCTGAAGCGCATGGGCTTCGACATGCCGGGCGGCGCGAAGCAGACGACGAACACCCTGCGCAACTTCCTGATGGCCGACTACCTGCTTGCGGCCAACCCCTTCATGGCCGACGACATGTACGAGAACGCCTACCGGCTGCGCAACGTGTACGGCGGCGAGATCGTCGAAGAGGGCTACCCGCGCATCGACCGTCAGTTCCTCGACGAGACGCAGGCCGCAGCGGTGCGCGCGAGGCTCGAGGCCGCGGGCCTCGCCGTCGGCGAGAAGCGCATCGTGCTCTTCGCGCCGACCTGGCGGGGCGGTTCGTTCAGTCGCCCCGAGGCCGACCTCGACGAATTGAGCCGCCAGACGCGGCAGATGCAGCAGGCGCTCGGCGACGACACCGTGGTGCTGCTGAAGACCCACCAGGTCGTGCACCGTCTGGCGGCGGGCAGCCCCGAGCTGCAGCGCGTGCTCGTACCGAACTCGATCGCCGCCAACCCGTTGCTCGGCCTTGCGAGCGCACTCGTCACCGACTACTCGTCGATCTTCTTCGACTACCTGGCCACCGGGCGTCCGATCGTCTTCTTCGCGCCCGATGCCGAGGGCTATTCCGACGAACGCGGCACCTACTTCTCCCCGGGCGAGCTGCCGGGCCCCGTGCTGAACGACGCCACCGCGGCGGGCGAAGCCGTGCGCGGGCTGCTGCACGGCGAGCCGCATGCGCGGTATCGCGAGTGGGCGGATCGCTTCGCGCCCCACGAGGACGGCGCGGCGACGCGACGCGTGGTCGACGTCGTCTTCCGCGGCGCTCGCGACGGCTACCGCGTGAGACCCGCGTCTCGCGACGGCAAGCGCCGTCTGCTGCTCTTCCTCGGCGGCATGCGCTCGAACGGCATCACCAGCTCGGCGCTGAACCTGCTCGGCCGGCTCGACTACGAGCGCTACGACGTGACCGCACTGATACCGAATATCAAGTCGGACGACACGCGCGCGAATCAGAAGCTCATCGACCCTCGCGTGCGCCTGATCGCCCGGCTCGGCGGCATGAACGGTTCGAAAGCGCTGCAATTGGGCCGGCGAATGCGCGACCTCGCCGAAGCGCCGCCTTTGCCCGGAGAATCGCGCCTGCACGGCAATCTGTGGCGGGACGAGTGGCAACGTGTGCTCGGCTCGGCGACATTCGACTGGGTGGGCGAATTGAGCGGCTACAACCCGTTCTGGGCCAACCTGCTGCTCAGTTCGCCCGATGCTCCTCGCGCGATCTGGCTGCACAGCGAGATGGCGCTCGATCGCATGCGCACGGTCAATGGGCGACGCCCCATGGAGCGCGACCTGGGCCACGTCTTCAGCAGATACCGCGCGTACGACTTCCTCGTCTCCGTCTCCCCGCAACTGACCGCGTTGAATCGAGCCGAGTTGGCTGAATACGCCCCGGCCGAACGCTTCACGACCGTGCGAAACTTCCCGTCCCCGAGCATGATCCCGGGCGAGCAGCACGACCTGTTCGAACTGCTCGAGGCAGGCGAGGCGCCGCCTGCCTGGATGCTCGAGCTGCGCGATCCGGCACGACGTACCAAGTGGTTCATCACGGTCGGCCGCCTCTCTCCCGAGAAGAACCATGCCCGGCTGATACGGGCGTTCGCCGGCGTGCACGAGCGGGATCCTGCCGCACGCCTGCTGATCGTCGGAGGCGGCCCGCTCGAGGGCGCGATCCAGGGTCAGATCGAACGGGCGGGCCTCGGCGACGCGGCGTTCCTCGCAGGTCGACGCCACATGCCGGTGGCCCTGCTCTCTGCGGCGGACTGCTTCGTGCTCTCGAGCGACTACGAAGGGCAGCCGATGGTGCTGCTCGAAGCCGCGCTCTGCGACCTGCCGATCGTTTCGACCTCCTTCGCCTCGGCTTCAGGTGCACTCCCCGGCGAGACGATCAGGCTCGTCGAGCAGGGCGACGCGGCGCTGCGCGACGGCATGCTCGCCTATCTCGCAGGCGAGGTGCCGCCGAGCCATCTCGACTTCGACGCCTACGTGGCCGAGGTCACCGGCGAGCTCGAGCGCGTGCTCGAAGCCGAGCCGGAGGGCCGGCGCAGCGATCCGCGCCGAACCGCTCTACGGTGACGCTCGCGCCGCGCGCCTCAGTCGGTCGACTCGAACGCGTTGGTCGCCTCGATCCAGTCGGCGAGCTTCTTCGCCACGGCTCCCGAGTCGACGGCCTCCGCCGCAACCGACAGCTTGTCGGCGAGGCGCTCGAGCATCGGGCGTTCAACGCTCTCCGGCACCGCGAAGAGATCGTAGGCGACGAGGCCTGCGGCGGCGTTCAGCAACGCGATGTCGCGCACGGGGCCGGTCTCGCCGGCGAACACGCGATGCACGGTCACCGCATTCTCGTCGGGGGTACCGCCGATGAGCTCGTCCATGCGGGCACGGGGAATGCCGAGATCTCGAGGATCGAGGTCGTGCTCCGTGAGCGCTCCGCGACTCACCTCCCAGATGTGCGAGTGGCCGGTCGTCGTCAGCTCGTCGAGACCGTCGTCACCGCGGAAGACGAGCGCGGCCGCACCGCGGAACCGGAAGAGATCCGCGAAGAGCGGTGCGCGAGCGGCGTCGGCGACACCCGCGGCCGTAGCCTCGGGGCGCACCGGATTGCAGAGCGGCCCGAGGTAGTTGAACACGGTCTGAATGCCGAGTTCGGCGCGCACGGGCGCGACGTGACGGAAACCCGGGAGGTATCGTGCGGCATGTACGAACGCGATGCCCGTGCGGTCGAACGCCTCGCGCAGCTGTTCGGGCTCGATCGAGAAGTTGATGCCGAGCGCGGTGAGCACGTCGGAGGAGCCGGACTTGCTGCTCGCTGCACGATTGCCGTGCTTGGCCACCGGCGCACCGCTGGCGGCCGCGATCACCGAGGCCATGGTCGAAACGTTCACCGTACCGAACCGGTCGCCGCCGGTGCCCACGATGTCGAGAGTGGCCGGAGGCAGCGGCACTTCACGAGCTTCGGCGAGGATAGCGTCGCGGAAGCCCACGATCTCGTCGACCGTCACGCCCTTCGTCTGCAAAGCGACCAGGAACGCCCCCATCTGAGCGGGAGTCGCCCGGCCGGTCATGAACTCGCCCATGGCCCAGTCCGCTTCCGAGACGCTCAGATCCCGTCGCTCCAGCAGAGCAGTGAGCAGGGTCGGCCAGCTGCGTTCTTCGATCATGACCACGATGCTATCGGGCGGGTCGGTACGGCCCGTGCTCCTGTGCTGCGAAAACGGAGAGTTCATATGATGAAGTCGCCCGGAATTCGGCTGATCAACGGCGCGGCACGCCATCCGGCACGGCCATCCGGAGGCCCGCGGAGCGGTAGGCTGGCATGCAGATGCCCAACCGGTTTGGCGCGCCGTGTGAATGTGAAATACGCACACCAAACTTTCAGATAGCATGAGAGGGTGACCACAACTACTATGAATACGAAGTCCGCTGCGCCCGCAGTGCGGCGCCCGAATACGGTGGCCGTCGGCACAATCGTGTGGCTCGGCAGCGAGGTCATGTTCTTCGCGGGCCTCTTCGCCACCTACTTCACGCTCCGGGCGATGAACCCCGAGCTGTGGGCCGAGCAGACGGCCAAGCACAACTTCACGTTCGCCCTGATCAACACCCTGATCCTGGTGGCGTCGTCCTTCACCTGCCAGGCCGGCGTGTTCGCCGCAGAGCGCATGCAGCCGCGGGCGACGGGCGCGAGCCCGACCAAGTGGGGCGCGGTCGAGTGGTTCTACCTGACCTTCTTCATGGGCGCGGTCTTCGTCGCCGGCCAGGCCTGGGAGTACGCCACCTTCATCTCCGAGGGCATCACCCTCGGCAGCGACCCCTACGGCTCGGCGTTCTACATGACCACCGGCTTCCACGGCATCCACGTCTCGCTGGGCCTCATCGCGTTCCTGCTGGTGATCGGCCGCATCTACGCGGTGAAGAACTTCACCCACAAGGAGGAGACCACCGCGATCGTCGTGTCCTACTACTGGCACTTCGTCGACATCGTGTGGATCGCCCTGTTCATCGTCATCTACGTCGTCAAATAGGTTCAGGAGAACGACACTATGGCTCGCGCCAACACATCCGTCCGCAAGTCTGGCCGTCGGCACCCTCTCGCCACCGTTGCACTGGTAGCCGTAGGGCTGCTCGTCACCGGAGCCGCCTACGCGGGCTTCACCCAGACGTCCGCCACCGCCGATGTGGATCTCCAGTCCCCGGCCACCATTGCTGCCGGTGAGAAGCTGTTCGGCGCCAACTGCGCCACCTGCCACGGCATGAACGGCGAAGGCACGGAAGAGGGTCCGTCCGTCATCGGTTCAGGCGCGGCGTCCGTCAACTTCCAGGTCGGCACCGGCCGCATGCCGCTGGCCTTCCAGGGCCCGCAGGGCATGGTCCGGGAGAAGCAGTTCAGCGAGGAGCAGACGCTGCAGATCGCCGCCTGGGTCGCCTCGCTCGCCCCGGGGCCGGGTCTACCAGAAGCGCAGTACCTGCAGGGCGACGGCGACGTGGCCAACGGCGCCACGCTCTTCCGCATCAACTGCGCGATGTGCCACAACGTCGCCGCGGCCGGCGGTGCACTGACCGAGGGCAAGTTCGCCCCCTCTCTGCACGGCGTTCCCGCAACCCACGTCTACGAGGCCATGGTCACCGGCCCGCAGAACATGCCGGTGTTCAGCGACGCGAACATCTCCCCGGAGCACAAGTCCGACATCATCAGCTACCTCAAGTACATCGAGGAGAAGCCGGCGGTCGGCGGTCTGACGCTCGGGTCGATCGGCCCGGTGGCCGAGGGCCTCTTCATCTGGATCATCGGCCTCGGCATCATCATCTCGTTCACCGTCTGGGTCGCCGCGAAGTCGAACTAACTCGACGCGGTCGATACGCACAGCAGCAGTGAACAGTCAAGAATCAAGGAGCAACATGGCAGAGGAAGCGAACCAGAGCGGCACCGCTCTCGCCACCCAGGCCCACGGCCCCGAGGACGCAGCGGTCGGTACCGCGGTCATCCCCTCGGACGCCGTGCAGAACCCGGGTCTTCCCCCGCACCGCAAGCGCGTCACCGATCTCGATGAGAAGAAGAACAAGCGGGCCGAGCGCACCGTATTCACCCTCTTCTACCTGTCCGTGGCGGGCAGCCTGGGAGCGGTGCTCGCCTACATGTTCTTCCCGATCGAGACCGGCGACCTCATGGCGATCCGTCTGCACACGATGTTCGTGGGCATCGGCATGACCCTCGCCCTCCTCGCCATCGGCATCGGTGCTGTCCACTGGGGCAAGGCGCTCATGTCGGATCAGGAAGGCTTCGACGAGCGGCATCCGGTCGCGAGCGATCCGGAGACTCGCGAGGCGGCCGCCGAGATCTTCGAACTCGCGAACGAGGAGTCTGGCTTCTCCCGTCGCACGCTGGTGCGCAACAGCCTGCTGGGCGCGCTGATCGCCTTCCCCCTTCCCGGCATCACCCTGCTGCGCAGCCTCGCGCCGCAGGATCTCGACCCGGTGACGCTGGCCAAGCACACCATGTGGGACGAGGGCATCCGGTTGGCCCGCGATACCGGCGGCTCGTCCGTGGGCGGTGCGATCAAGGCTGCGGACGTCACCATCGGCTCCGTGTTCCATGTCGTGCCCGAGAACCTCGGTCAGGCGACCGACGTGCTCAACGAGAAGGCCAAGGCCATCGTCCTGCTCATGCGTCTCGATCCGTCCGAGCTCATCGAACCCGACGAGCGCAAGGATTGGTCGTACGACGGCATCGTCGCCTACTCGAAGGTCTGCACCCACGTCGGATGCCCGGTGGCGCTCTACGAGCAGCACACCCACCACCTGCTTTGCCCCTGCCACCAGTCGCAGTTCGACGTGACCGATCAGGCGAAGGTCATCTTCGGACCGGCGAAGCGCCCCCTCCCCCAGTTGCCGATCACGGTCGACGATGAGGGATACCTGATCGCGAAGAGCGACTTCAACGAACCTGTCGGCCCGAGCTTCTGGGAGCGCCTCAAGTGAGCAGCACTGTCACCTCCACCGCAACATCGAAGGGGTCGACCCGCTTCACCGCAGCGGCGGCGAACTACATCGACGAGCGCACCAAGATCGGCGTGGCGGTCAAGGAGTTCGGTCGCAAGATCTTCCCGGACCACTGGTCGTTCCTCCTCGGCGAGGTCGCGCTGTACAGCTTCATCGTCATCCTGCTCTCGGGCACGTTCCTGACGCTGTTCTTCCAGGCCTCGATGGTCGAGACGCACTACACCGGCCCCTATGTGCCGATGAAGGGCGTCGAGATGTCGGCCGCCATGGCCTCCACGCTCGACATCTCGTTCTCGGTGCGCGGTGGCCTGCTCATGCGGCACGTGCATCACTGGGCGGCGCTGCTGTTCGTCGCCTCGATCGGGCTGCACATGCTGCGCATCTTCTTCACGGGTGCGTTCCGCAAGCCGCGCGAGCTCAACTGGGTCATCGGCTTCGTGCTCTTCGTGCTGGCGATGGCCGAGGGCTTCACCGGCTACTCGCTCCCCGATGACGTCCTCTCGGGCAACGGCCTCCGCATCATCGACGGCATCATCAAGGCCATCCCGGTGATCGGCACCTACCTCTCCTTCTTCTTCTTCGGCGGAGAGTTCCCGGGCACCGCGATCGTCGGGCGCCTCTACATGCTGCACATCATGGTGCTGCCGGCGCTGGTGATCCTCTTCGTGGCGCTCCACCTGGCGTTCGTCGTGATCCACAAGCACACCCAGTACCCCGCTGCGGGTCGCACCCAGCAGAACGTCCAGGGCTACCCGGTGCTCCCGGTGTACGCGGCCAAGGCCGGCGGGTTCTTCTTCATCGTCTTCGGCGTGATCATGGCGATCTCCTCGTTCGTCGGCATCAACCCGATCTGGAACTACGGCCCCTACGACCCGTCCCCGGTGTCCGCCGGTACGCAGCCGGACTGGTACATCGGCTTCGCCGACGGCATGCTCCGACTCGTGCCGCCGGGGTGGGAGACCGAGTGGTTCGGTTTCACCTGGTCGTGGAACATGCTGATCCCGCTGGCGATCATCGGCGTCTTCCTGGTGCTCGTCGCGGCCTACCCCTTCATCGAGGCATGGGTGACCGGCGACAAGCGCGAGCACCACATCCTCGATCGCCCGCGCAATGCTCCGACCCGCACCGCTATCGGTGCAGCGGGCGTGACGTTCTACGCGGTGATGTGGGCGGGAGCCTCGTCCGACCTCATGGCCACCCACTTCCAGCTGGCCATGGAGGGAGTGATCCACGCTCTGCAGCTGCTGCTGATCGTCGGCCCCATCGTGGCCTACCAGATCACCAAGCGCATCTGCCTCGGCCTGCAGAAGAAGGATCGGTCGATCGCCCTCCACGGCTACGAGTCGGGACGCATCGTCCGCCTGCCGGGTGGAGAGTACATCGAGGTGCACAAGCCGGTCAGCGAGTACGAGCGCTGGGAGCTGGTCAGCTACCACGACTACAAGCCCCTGATGCTGCGCCCGAACGCCGACGGCAAGATCCCCTTCGGCCGCCGCCTGCGCGCCGGAATCAGCCGCTGGTTCTACCAGGATCGCATCGTACCGCCGACGCAGGGCGAGCTCGAGCAGGGCTCGCACGAGGGCCACTGACACCTCCGGGGTCGCCGCTCGGCATCAACCGAGTCGATAAGCAAGGGGCCGGTTCTTCCTTCGGGAGGAACCGGCCCCTTGCTCGTGCAACGCGCGAGGCTTGCAGACTCCCGCATCCGCGTGCGCTGTTGTCAGCGGGCAGAGACCCGGGCAGCCCGGGCGACCGCGGACTCCGCCGCTCGAGCAACCGTCGAGGCGAACACCACTCCCCCGAGTCCGGCGCGCAGCGCGTCGAGCTGCGGCGCGAGATCTCGGCCGACCTCGTCGTCGCGCACGGCGGCGATCGCCTGGAAGAGGAGTGCCGCAGTCTCGTCATCGATACTCGCTGCAGCGTCCACTGCGGCGTCCGCTGCGGCGTCCACTGCGACGCTGGCCACCGCGGCGGTATCCACTGCTGCGAGATCGAATGCCGCGTGTGCGCCGGCGGCCTGATCCGGGTCACCGCTGTTCGCACGGATGAGCGGTGTCAGCGCACGCTCGACGCAGGCGAGGAAGAGTTCGCGCTTCGTCCGGAAACTCGCATACACATGGGGCTGCGGAACGCCCGCAGAGGCCGCTATGGCGACGGTTGATGCGCCACGATAGCCACGGGTACCGAATTCGACGATACCGGCCTGCAACAGCCGTTCACGGTTCTCTCCGGGTCTGCGCCGCGGGCGCCGGGCAGCCTCCACCATGGCCGACGATCTGCGGCATCAGCGCAGGTCGAGGATCTTCCGGTAGTGCTCTCCGACAGCCTCGAAATCGCGATGGTTGTAGAATGAACCGATCCTGGCGGTCGAGGCGGAGAGCTGACGCACTCCCCGGCCCATGCAGTACTGCTCATTGGCCTGCATGAGGCGGTCGCCGATCCCGTGACCACGGGACTCGTTGTCGACCACGATCTCCTGCAGGTGGGCGGTGAGGCCCGGTGCATGCAGCAGGCGGGAGACCGTCATGAGCGAATACCCGACGACGGCGCCCTCGTGCTCTGCGACGAACAGCACGTTCGTCTCCTGATCGCGATGCCGCAGGACGTTGTCCAAGGCGACTGAGAACTCGTCTCGTCCGATGGGTTCGCGCCCGGTCTGATACTGGCGGGCCAGGTCGAAGAGCGTGGCTGCGTCTTCGGCCCGGCCTCTGCGGATGGTGATGCTCACGCGCGGCGCTCCGGCACTCAGCGGGCGAAGTTACCGCGGTAGTGCTCGAAGATGAGGCCGACGACGCCGACGATCACGATCGGCAGCGAGAGGAAGCACAGCCAGAAGTCGAAGCCGATGCTCAGGCCGAGGACGAAGAGACCGGCGGAGAAGGCGAGCACGATCGGCCACCAGCTCCACGGGCTGAACTCGCCGATCTCGGGATCCCCGTCGTCGATATCGCTGTCGAGCCGGTCCTCGACGAGCTCCCCGCCCTGCTTGCGGTGAACGAGCTGCAGGTAGGCCGCGATGAATCCGCTGAGTCCACCGGAGAGCAGCACAGCGACGGTGCCGGCCCATTCGACCCGACCGTGCGTGTTCAGATTCCAGACCGTGTACACGGTGCCGACCACCAGGAAGTAGGCGGTGATGATCCAGAAGATCACAACATTCGACTTCACGTCTCAGATCCTTTCGATTGCCGTGTCGTTCAGGCGTGCTCGACCGCGGTCGGTGATACCGGGAGCGGTTGCTCCACCCCGCTGACCTCGGGATGGTTGAGATCGAACGCCGGGGACTCCGAACGGATTCGCGGGATCGAGGTGAAGTTGTGTCGCGGCGGCGGGCACGAAGTGGCCCATTCGAGCGAGCGCCCGAAGCCCCACGGGTCGTCCACGGTGACCTTCGGCGCGTTGCGCTGGGTCAGGTAGACGTTCAGCAGGAACGGGATCATCGAGACTCCGAGGATCACCGCACCGACCGTCGAGAGCTGGTTCATCCAGGTGACGCCGTCGCTCGGCAGGTAGGTGTAGTAGCGACGCGGCATGGCCTTGAGGCCGAGCCAGTGCTGGATCAGGAAGGTCGTGTGGAAGCCGATGAAGAGCAGCCAGAAGTGGATCTTGCCGAGGCGCTCGTTCAGCATCTTTCCGGTCCACTTGGGCCACCAGAAGTAGAAGCCCGAGAACATCGCGAAGACCACGGTACCGAACACGGTGTAGTGGAAGTGCGCCACGATGAAGTAGGTGTCCGAGAGGTGGAAGTCGAGCGCCGGCGACGCCATGATGACGCCGGTCAGACCGCCGAAGAGGAACGTCACGAAGAAGCCCAGGGCCCACAGCAGCGGGGTCTCGAACGTGATCGATCCGCGCCACATCGTGCCGAGCCAGTTGAAGAACTTCACGCCGGTCGGTACCGCGATCAGCATCGTCATGAGTGCGAAGAACGGCAGCAGCACCGAACCGGTGACGTACATGTGGTGCGCCCACACGGTCATCGAGAGCGCCGCGATCGAGATCGTCGCATAGACGAGTGTCTTGTATCCGAAGATCGGTTTACGCGAGAAGACCGGGAAGACCTCGCTCACGATGCCGAAGAACGGCAGGGCGATGACGTACACCTCCGGGTGGCCGAAGAACCAGAAGAGGTGCTGCCAGAGCACGGCTCCGCCCTCGCCGTTGAAGATGTGCGCCCCGAAGATGCGATCGGCAGCCAGGCCGAAGAACGCGGCCGCGAGCACGGGGAAGATCAGGATCACGAGCAGCGAGGTGATCAGCGTGTTCCAGGTGAAGATCGACATCCGCCACATCGTCATGCCGGGCGCGCGCATCGTGATGATGGTCGTGATGAAGTTCACGCCGCCCATGATGGTGCCGAAGCCGCTGATGCCGAGGCCGAGGATCCACAGGTTCCCGCCGACGCCCGGGGAGAAGGCGACGTCGCTCAGCGGCGCGTAGGCGAACCAGCCGAAGGAGGCTGCGCCCTGCGGCGTGAGGAAGCCGCCGACCGCGATCAGCGAACCGAAGGTGTAGAGCCAGAAGGCGAAGGCGTTCAGACGCGGGAACGCCACGTCCGGTGCCCCGATCTGCAACGGCATCATCACATTGGCGAAGCCGGCGAAGAGCGGCGTCGCGAACATGAGGAGCATGATGGTGCCGTGCATGGTGAACAGCTGGTTGTACTGGTCACGCGTGGCGATGATCTCGAGGCCGGGCTCGAAGAGCTGCGCACGGATCATGAGCGCCATCAGGCCGCCGACGAGGAACCAGACGAACGAACTGATCAGGTACATGTACCCGATGACCTTGTGGTCCGTGGAGGTGATCCACGAGACGATCACATTGCCCTTCTTCATTTCCATCACCCTCGTCACTCGTTCTCGGCCTTGGCTTCGTCGCCGAAGAACTGATCCTGCAGCGGGTTCGCCTCTTCGCCCACTCGTCCCTGCTTGAGCTCGGCCATCTTCGCGTCGTAGTCCGCCTGCTCGAGCACCTCGACTTCGAAGAGCATCGCCGAGTGGTACTCGCCGCAGAGCTCGGCGCACTTGCCCATGTACGTGCCGACCTGAGTCGGAGTGAAGGACATGTAGTTGGTCTGACCCGGGATCATGTCCTTCTTGTAGAGGAACTCCACGACCCAGAAGGAGTGGATCACGTCACGGGTCTCGAGACGGATCTCGGTCGTCTTGTTCACCGGGAGGTACAGCACCGGGAGCGCCTCGGTCGGGCTGCCGTCGTCCTCGATCTCGACCTGCACGCTCTGGAAGTAGCGGTCGTCGGTGATGTAGTTGAAGTCCCAGGCCCAGCGCTTGCCCCAGACCTCGACCACGTTCTCGGGCTCGTCGAAGCGGGCCTCGATCTTCGTCTGCTCCTGCGCCGTGAAGGCGAAGAAGCCGAGGATCAGGATGACCGGGACGACGGTGAAGAACGTCTCGATCGGCATGTTGTAGCGCAGCTGCACCGGCAGTCCGGTCTGGCCCTTGCGGCGGCGGTAGACGATGGTCGCCCAGATGACGAGCCCCCACACGATGGCGCCGATCACGAGAAGCACGATCCACGCGTTGACCCACATGGCGGTGATGCCGGGCGTGAGGTCGGTGGCGTTGGTCGAGTTCTCCGGGAGGAACCCGCGCTGCTGCTCGGCCGTGCAGCCGGCAAGAAGGGAAGCCGCCGCCAGAGCAGCCGGGGCGAGAGCCCACTTCATTCGACGATTGGAACGCACCGCATACCTTTCGAGATGTTGTCTTGCGCCCGCGCCGCGGACACAGTCGATGACTTGCCTTTAGCTTAGCGCGAAGCTGAGGGTTTACTGAACACGGCTCGGGGTGTCACGATCGACGTCCGGGCGATCCCCCGGAATCGTTCGGAGCCGGCTCAGCTGAAGCTGTCGCCGCAGGCGCAGCTGCCCTGCGCGTTCGGGTTGTCGATAGTGAAACCCTGCTTCTCGATCGTGTCGGAGAAGTCGATCGTGGCGCCGCTGAGATACGGCACGCTCATCTGGTCGACGACCACCTCGACGGCGCCGAACCCGACGACGGCATCGTTCTCGAGCGTCCGCTCGTCGAAGTAGAGCTGGTAGATCAGCCCGGAGCAGCCGCCCGGCTGCACGGCGATCCGGAGTCGCAGGTCGTCGCGACCCTCCTGCTCGAGCAGGCTGCGCACCTTGTCTCGTGCGGTGTCGGTCAGGCCCACCTGGTGGGCCGGGGTTTCGGTGGCGGTCGCGCTCACGGTGACTCCCGTCTCTTCGGTCTCCATCAAGTCTACGCCCGTCAGCGGGACCTCGGGACGAGCGGGTAGGCTGGTCCGGATGCCCGGTCGTCGGATCGCCGGTGCCGCGGAAGTGGAAAGGGAGCCTCGTGTCGGAGGATCAGAGCGAGAAGGCCGCCTCGGGTGCCGATGAAACGGTCGGCAAGGGCCGTCCGACGCCGTCGCGGAAGGAGGCCCAGGCCGCGAAGGCGCAGCCGCTCGTCGGCAGCCGCGACAAGGCTGCCAAGAAGGCGCAGCGGCAGAAGGACGCCGAACTGCGCGAGCGCGCTCGCGTCGGCATGATGCAGGGCGATGAGCGCTACATGACGGCCCGCGACAAGGGCCCGCAGCGCCGCTACGTGCGCGATTACGTCGACGCCCGGTTCAGCCTGGGCGAGTTCACCATCCCGCTGATGCTCGTCGTGCTGATGCTGAGCTTCGTCCCGGGCCAGGTCCAGGTGATCAGCATCATGGCGATCTGGGCCTTCCTCTTCCTCGCCGTGCTCGACGCGATCGTGCTCGGACTGCGGCTGCGCCGCAAGCTCGCGGAGAAGTTCGGCGCGGACAAGATCCAGCCCGGTTTCCGGTGGTACGCGGCGATGCGCGCCTTCCAGTTCCGCATGCTGCGGATGCCGAAGCCTCAGGTGAAGCGGCTGCAGTTCCCCGAGTAGGTCCGCCGGTCCACGATCGGCGGGTCTAGGCTGGCCTCATGGCCCGTGACGCATCGACTGGTCCCGCGGTTCCCGGATCCTCCGTTCGCAGAACCGACGGGATCGTCGTGCTCCCCTCCGCGGGACTGGCGGATCGCCGCGGACGTCCGTTGCACGACCTGCGCATCTCGGTGACCGATCGCTGCAACTTCCGCTGCGTCTACTGCATGCCCAAGGAGGTCTTCGGGCGGGACTTCCAGTTCCGCGAGCGCAGCGAACTGCTGTCCTTCGAGGAGATCGTCAGGCTCGCGACCGTGGCGGTCGACCTCGGCGTGCGCAAGCTCCGCCTGACAGGCGGCGAACCGCTGCTGCGCCGCGGGATCGAGGAGCTCGTCGCCGCGCTCGCAGGGCTGCGCACACCCTCGGGCGACCCGCTCGACCTCGCCCTGACCACCAACGGCGCGGCCCTCCCGGTGAAGGCCGAGGCCCTCGCGGCGGCCGGGCTCGGACGGGTCACCGTCTCGCTTGATTCGTTGCGCGAGGACCGCTTCCAGGCGATCAACGACGTGCGCTTCCCCGTCTCGCGCGTGCTCGCTGCGATGGATGCCGCGGAGGCAGCCGGTCTCGGGCCGGTCAAGGTGAACACCGTGTTGAAGCGCGGAGTGAACGACGACGAGATCCTCGATCTCGCGGAGCACTTCCGCGGGACCGGGCGCACGCTGCGGTTCATCGAGTACATGGATGTCGGCGCGTCGAACGGCTGGGTGCTGGACGAGGTGGTCCCCTCCGCCGAGGTCGTCGAGCGGATCTCGGCGGTCCACCCGCTCGCGCCGCTGGCGCCGACCCACCCCGGCGAGGTCGCGAAGCGCTGGCGCTATCTCGACGGCGGCGGCGAGATCGGCATGATCTCGAGCGTCACGAACGCTTTCTGCGGCGACTGCACCCGCGCCAGGGTCTCGGCCGAGGGGCGCCTCTTCACCTGCCTGTTCGCGAGCGAGGGCACGGACCTGCGCGCACTGCTGCGGGGCGGGGCGAGCGATGCAGAGCTCGCCGCGGCG